>JAPPDN010000849.1 GCA_028824575.1 Candidatus Poribacteria bacterium
AACCATTCTTTCACCTGACGAACGGAAAGCTCAACGTGGCAACCCAATCGTCAAGCAAGCTAAAGTGTGGTTAAACGAGAAAAAGATGTATGCACATCGTAGACGGAACCGTGGCGCGGTCGTTGACCGGCGCACTATTCCTGTAACGCTTAGGTCCGGCGAAAATAGTATTCTCGTCAAAGTTTGCAATGAAACGTCGAGTTGGGGATTCTATTTGCGGATTACTGACACCGATGGAAAGCCGTTTGACGACTTGACAATCAGGGGTTCAGAAGAAAATTAACAGAGAAAACTAACCCGAAGAATTCCTCTGAATTAGTGCTAACGATTTGTTAAGGATGCCCTGTTTCGTGCAATTGAACCCAAGAAATGCCCTATTTTGTGCAGGACTTTCTGGATATTTTGTAAAGAATCCCACTGTTTCGGTATTATTGAGACTGGCACAAAACTTGCTTACATTAGTTAAACAGGCGATCTAAATTACCTTCGATAAAAAAATTGCACCGTTTTGTGTCTGTAGCGTGTCACTATAAGTAAACTCATAGACACTTAAATTCGTTATCTGTTTTTGGAAATTGATTTAAAAGCCTCGAAAGTCTCAGGCTTTCCTAACGCCACGCGTTTCCTAAAGGAGATACTCTATGTTCACAAGAGAAAAGTGTTCAGTCGTCGCATGTGTACTGTATCTTATATCCTGCACCGTCTATTTTTCCTCAACCGTCCTTGCGCAAGACGAAAAAGTTATCGAACGCTACAAGTCAATGCTCAATCGCAATCCGAAAGAGGGAAGTACGTTCGACCGACTTTACCAGTTTTATCTTGAAGGCGCGGGTTTAGATGCCATGGTTGCTGATTATCAGACAGCGGCACAAGCCAAACCCAATGACGCAAACCTCCAACTTATCTTAGGACACATCCACAAACGCCTCGGAAAAGATACCGAAACCGTTGCAGCGTATCAACGCGCCGTTGAACTCGCGCCAAACGCTTATTACCCTCACTTCACGCTCGGACAGATGTATGCAACAATGCGTCGGCATGCGGACGCGATTCGTGAGTTGACAAGAGCGACAGAATTATCGGAAGCGACACGCGCTGCCTCTCCAGAGGAATTAATAGAGATTTACAAAGCGTTGGGACGCGCCCATTTCAGCCGAGATGAGGTGGATGCAGCGATTTCTGCGTGGGCAAAGATTCCTAAACTCGATCCGGCAAACATCTTCGCACGCATTGAACTCTCAGATCTCTTCCGAGAGCAGGAACTTTATGAACAGGCTATCGCGCAGCACCAAGCAATTATTGAACTAAAAACGGAGGATCCGTATCGGGTCTGCTTGAGTCATCGAGAGATTGGCAACATTCACCAAGAAAAAGGGGACTATGAAGCTGCGATTCAGAGTTACGATGCTGCACTCGCATTGACTGCTCCGGGCAACTGGCTGCGTAAGGATCTTCAACACCGCATCATTGGCATTTACGCAGCGGATGGTAATTGGGAAGGCTTAATTACGCACTATCAAGGGAAACTTGAAACAATACCGAATGATCCTGAACGCCTTGGATTGCTCGCCGCAGCCTATATTGAGAATCAGCAGCCTGACGAAGGGATTGCGACATATCAAAAGGCGTTGGAATTGGCACCGACGGATACCGGATTGCGTTTGAACTTAATCGCGGCATTCCGCGATGCCGAAAAATTTGAGGAAGCAGCTGCGGCGTATGAATCCCTCAGCGAGCAACACCCCGACGACTTCGGTATCTATCGCGAACTCGGTGAGTTGTACTTGCAATTAGAAGACGAAAACAGAGCAAAAACAACCTATGCGCGAATGCGCGAACGCAACCCAGACGATGCCAGTACGTATCTCACACTCGCCGAAATCTACGCCGGAAACGAATGGATAGAAGATGCTGTTGCAGCATACCAAAAGGCGATTTCACTTGTGCCTGACAACCTTGATTACATCGAATATTTCGGTGAATTCTATTTCCGTCAAGGAAACCGTGAGAAGACTGTTGAAACGTGGAATCGGATCGTTGATGCCGATAAAGCGACCGCTGAGAATTATGACCGATTGGCGAAATTGTTTGATGCAAAGGACTTCGGCACCGAAGCCGTCGCTGCGAGTCGAAAGGCGGTTGAGTTGGCACCCGATGCGTACCGCTATCGTGAAGCATTGGCGAAACGGCTCATGGAGAACGAAGACTATGAGGACGCGTTAGTGGAATACGCGGAATCTGCAAAACTCGCGCCCAACGCATTTTTCGCAGAACAGATGGGAGATCAACAACTCGAAATCTATCGACGACAAGGGGTGCTTGTGGCGCGAATCGAAGCATTAGAAGCGGAACTTGAAGCACCGACGCATGCACCAGATGATGCCTTTGGTATGCACAAGCAACTTGCCAAGATGTATCTCAAACTTGGGAACATCACCTATGCCATTGAAATTCTTCTAAAGACGAAAGCATTGCAACCCAACGATGTAACAGTCAACCGTTGGCTTGCTGAGATATACACACGGCAAGGCTTGCGTGATGATGCCAATGCCATTTACACCCACCTCATTGAAGTAGATAACGCAAACGCACGTGAGTACTACACAAACATCGCGCGTTCCCACTTAAAAGTGATGGATTTTGATGCAGCGACGGATGCAGCGAAGCAAGCAATTGCGCATAGCCCGCGTAACCCTGAAGGACATCAGATGCTGGCGCAAATCGCTAAACAGATCGGGAACTATCAGAACGCCGCTGACAGTCTCAAACAGGCGATTCGGCTTCGACCCGAAGCCACCGACATCCGCTCCGAACTTGCTGAAATTTACAAACTCTCCGGTAACCCCCGACAGGCACTTGAACAGTATTGGCGGTGCTGGGAATTGAGTGAAAGCGTCAACGACAAACTTGCCTTCGTCAAATCCCTATCCGAAGTATATTATGACTTGGGACGCCGCGGTGAGTTAGAAGAAAAGTTGAAACAGATGGCGAAAACAGACACGTCCAGTATAGGGCCTGTTGTCGCATTGGCACAGATTTACCGAGACGAAGGCGATCTATCGAGCGCGCGTTTCCAATTAGCACGCGCATTGGATCGGACACGCGGAAACCAAGACCTGTTAGTGCAGCTTGTCAAGGTGAGTCTTGACCTCGGTGATACCCAAGACGCACTCACCTATCAACAGCAGCTCGTCAAGGCACACCCCGATCCGAGTCATCAGCGACGATTGGGTGAATTGTTGTTTGATGTTGGACGCGAGCAGGAAGCGATCCAAGCGTGGACGAAGTTGCTGCACGCCAAAAACCAGCCACTTGCGGCGGAGATCAAACTTGCAGCACTCCTGATTCGGCACGGGATGCTGGACGAAGCACTCTCCGTCCTCGACCGCGCAGCAGAAAAAGCGACGGGTCCAAATGCACATATTACGTTGTATCAGCTCGGCGCGGCATTGGTCAACATGAATGAATTCGACCGCGCGCAGCCGCACTTTCAACGGATTCTCGACATGCCTGAACCGCCTCAGAATGCAATGCAGAATGTCGCGGCGAATTCATACCAAGCCACATGGGGTCCCGTCGGCATCAACACACGCAAATTCAGTCTCCCACAAGATCTCACTTGGGATATTCAGGGACGATCCTATAGCAGCAGAAGTGGACAGCAGTGGGTGCCGAAAGACTTTGAAGAGGCGCAAGCGGGCGCACTCGTACAGTTGACAACAATCGCGCAGCAGCAGCGAAAACTCGATGAATTGATCAAACAATTCGAGACAGATGCCGAAGCAAATCCGAAAAATATAAAGACGCTTGAGACGTTGGCACAAATCTATACATTAACCGAAAACACCGACAAAGTATCGGAAACATTGGATCGACTGATCGCTGTGTCCCCGAACGATCCGGTTTATCAAAGTATCCGATTGAGTGAGGCGATGCTCAAGGACCGCAGTTATGAGACATTCAAAGCGTACCTTGATGGAATAACAGGTTTAAACGCTGAGGCGCGGCTTTGGTATATCGCACAATACGCGAGTAGTTTCTACCGTGCGGGACAGAAGGCGGATGCAGAAAAACTGGTAATGGAACTTGAAAGTGCAACAGTAACCGATCTCAGCACTGCTGCACGGATCGTTGGGGTCCTCGCGCAGATGGGCAGAACGGATGCCGCGGAAAAAATCCTCGAACAACTTCCGATCCCGGTACTTCCGAAAGGTCCGAGAACTTTAACAATGGGTCAACCATCGCTTGTCCAGCAGCAGTGGAGCCAATACAGAGGCATCTATGAAAGCCTCGCATCCGCTTATATGCGTGGAGGACAGACCGAAAAAGGAATTGATCTGCTCTGGACGTTCTTTGCGCGTAGCAAACCGAACGTGACAAACGCCCGGCGTGTTGCGACACTTGCGTCCTCGTCGCATTCCTACAGCGGATACACACCGCTTCAGACCAGTTACCCGTCGCCGACGATTTACTATAATCAGAGCCGTTTGCAGTACCTCCAACAGGTTTTTAGCCAGTTGTTGACCAAAGATGAACAGGAGATGTTGTACGCTAAATTACAGACTGAGTTAGATACTGCAAAAGGTAGAGATCGCATCTATCCGGGTTTGGCACTCAGTTACTGCTATTGGTGGGACAGACAACGCGACAAAGCGCAGGAGGTTCTCTCCGCACTGCAAAAGGAATTCCCGGAAGACCTCACGCTCAAACTCAATACCGTTTTTGCTGCTGTTCAGACCGGGCAACACGCGATCGTGTTAGATTTACTTAAAGAGATCGCTGCGGTAGACGCAAGAAACCGTCGTCAGTATTATGATCTCACACTTCAACTCGCCGCACACACAGGGAATACTGTTACTGTACGTGAATTGGTGACAAAGGTGCTCAATTCACCGAGTAGTGCTCGAGAACTCCATCAGTTCTCAGAAAAACTCCAACAAAGCGGACTCACACAATACGCAATTGCCATCGCTAAGAAAGCGATGACCTTGGCGATGGGGGAGCGCGATCCGAACTTCCTGATAAATATGAGTCGGCATTTGGAACAATTGGGGCGGGGGAAAGATGCAGCGCGCCTCGCCGAACGCGCCCTGCGTTTCGCCAACCAACGCGATCGATATGGTCGCACGTTGTACTCGTGGCACTTCCAGCAGGCATCACGTATGGCGGGACGCTCTAAAGCCGTCCGAGAACGTGAACCGCAGTTGGTTGCAGCCGTAGAAAAGAATCCGGAGTCGTTTCAGGCACAAGCCAAGTTGGCAACGTTCTATGAATCAACGAATCCGCTTAAAAAGGCATCTGCGGCATTTGAGGCAGCAATCGCCTTGCGTCCCAAGGATAGCATGATCCGGCAACGATATGCACAGATGCTACAGCGGAGTGGGCAGGCAAAAGAGGCTGTTACCCAATATACTGCACTTCTCAAAGACAACCCGAACGCGCTCGGTTATAACTACTGGGAGGTCATTGATACCTTCGTTCAAGCAGGTAAAATTGATGAACTCGTCTCGCTTGCAAAGGAGATGATCGCACCGTCTATCGGTAGGAACTTCGGTAACGATTTCGCACAAAGTGCAGCGAGTCAGTGTATGGATACCGACGCCAAAGCAGCTGTAGAAATCTATGAACAGATTATCAAGGTTCAACCGAACCAGCTCTACACGTATCGCGACTTAGCATCTGCCTATACTGCTGCCGGTGAACCTGATAAGGCGATCCAACTCTTGCGCGAAATATTGAAAACAGAGGATGCAAAATTATCGCAAGATCCTTATACGCAAGTCGATATTATTTCAAAACTCATTGAACTCTACAAAACATCGGGGAAAATAGAAGTGTTGGTAACGGAATATGAAGCGAAACTCGCCGAGAAGCCAGAAGATATGACGTTGCTTTACCTCGTCGCCTCAATGCGGATCGCAGCGGATGATCTTGAAGGTTCAACGACACTCGTTAACCAACTGCTTGATAAAGATACGGGTGCAGTGAACGTACGGTGGCTAACCAACTTGGCGGATGCTTACCGCGGAGCGAACGATCGGGAGCGTGAACGCCACTTGCTTGAATCCGCGGTTGAAAAAATGGAATCACGAAGCACATGGGGACTTTCAGAAATCTATCAGAAACTTGGCGCGGTGTACGCCCAACAAGACGAAACGGAGAAGGCACAGAAGGTATTTCGTAAGATGGGAACGCTGCTCCTTTTGCAACGCGGTGGCTCCTTCTATGAAAAAGAGCGAATCGCGGGCACTTACATACAACACGAGATGTGGGATGATGCTGAGGTGCTCCTTACTGATATTATCAATGATTTCTCAGCGCAAGGGTGGAGTCGAGACCAAGCACAACGCCAATTGATGGAGCTTAAACGCCGACGCGATGGCACGGTATCAACGACCCTGCCGCCTGAAGAAACGGAGCAGTTCAATGTCGGGATGCAACGCACATTAGCACAACAGCACGCGCGGCGCGGCGAAGTCAAAAAAGCGGTTGACATCTACGAGCGAATCGCAAAAGTGATGCCTGAGGATTTCGAGTCACGTGCACAACTCGCGACACTTTATTCACGCCGAAATCAGCACGATAAGGCGATTGGTATCTGGGAAGTGTTGCTTGAAGCCGATCCCGAAAATACAAAGTATCAGGATGGACTCGTTGACACCTACCAGGACGCTGACAAAACCACTGAGGCGGTTGAACTTGCGCAGCAATATATTGAAACGGATCCAGAGAGTAGCGTGAACCATAGCCGTCTCGCGAAACTCTACGCTGCCAATGACCAAGTTGACGAAGCGATTGATACGTATAAAACAGCGATTGAACTGGGGACCGGTGATGGACAGGCATTTCTGCGGTTGGCGCAGCTACATCTCCGCAAAGATGATTTGGATGCCGCTGAAAAGGCGTTTGAGGATGCCATTCAACACACCAGCCAAGACTGGGAACGGCAAAATATTGAGCGGCAGCTCATGGACCTTCACCGCCGCCAGGGCAAGTTAGAGGATATGCTAAATCAGGCGGAAGAGGCAGGGACGCTGACGCTTGAGATGCAAAAAGAGCGTGCCAAAAACTACCGTAACGCTGGCGAAGTCGATAAAGCGGTAAATGCCTACAAGAAAGCACTGGAGATGACTTCTCAGAGTTGGGATCGCAGTGAAATTTCCAACCATCTCCTGAAACTCTACGCGCAGATTGGTGAGGACGACTTGGCAATGGAACTCTATGAAAAGTTATCTCAGTCCGGATCGACGGGTATGTCAAGAATGCACGGTCCATCTGGTGTCAGGATTATGCTGGGTGGAGATGAAGAGCGTGAAGTCTTGATTAACGTCTATAAAAACCAAGGGAAACTTGATCAACTCAAAACCATTTTTGAAAGTAAACTCGAAGCGGATACGGATAATTCCGCTGTCCTTGAAATGGTTGCTGAAATCCATCGGAATGCAGGCAACCACGATAAGGCTGCAGAAGCCTATCAAGCACTCTGTGAGGCACAACCGAGTAATGTTCGCGGTTTTTACTATGCTGCTACCGCGTTCCATAAAAGTAACCAACCCGATCTGGCAAAAGAGATGTTGGACAAGGGAGCCAACGCGCTTTCGACGAACAACCGTAAACAGGATTCATGGTTTCTTACGGCACTCGCATCTATTTGTATAGACGGTGAATTCTATGATACTGCCATCAAATTAGGCGAAGACGCAATCGCTTCAAGTCGAAGCTACGGTGGTCACTCAAGCACGGAGTATTTATACGAAATTCTTGGAAAAAGTTATCTCGGTGCTAAGCAGTACGAGAGAGCCGTTACCGCCTACCGGCAGATGGCAAACACCGCCAGATATGATGAGGCCCGCCAGAAAGCAGAAATGGCAATACGCCGCGCTTACAAAGAGGGGAACCTCTACGAAAAGCAGATACCAGATCAGTTACAGAAGATCGAAGAAAACCCTGATAACCCGGATGCTCACTTTGCGCTCGCCGAAACCCACGAGTTTAGTGGGAATATTGACGAAGCCATCGCGCAATACGAGAAACTCAGTGAACTTCAACCTGAGAACGTCGAGTGGTATAAAAAGATTGGTGCTCTCTCCCAAAAATCGCGTCAAATAGATGAAGCAGATCGCTTGGCGAAAGCGATCACTGCTTATGAAAAGGCAATCGAACTTGATCCGACTACCTATCAATTTTACAGCCTGTTGGCTGGAATTTACGCGAAAGAAGATCAGTTATCAGAAGCGGAAATGGTATACCGACGTGCTTTGGCGGCTTCCCTTGAAGAACACGAATATAACAGCGCACTCCAAAGTCTATGGAAACTCTATGCTGACGAGGATCAAAAAGACAGTGGTATTGCTATCCTTGAAGAACTGAAACCCAAAATGCCTAAGAGTGCTGTTTTACTCGAATTGTTAGGTGATGCCTACAAAGCAGCAGACAACACCGAAAAAGCGGATGCTGCATACGCCGAATGGCTGGCGATTCGACAGAAAGAGGTGAACCGGAACCAACGCGCCTGGGATTATCGGAGGCTTGCTGATCAACTTCTTAGCAAAAATATTATGCCAGCGTTGGCGTTGGAACTTGCTGAACGTGCCATGCAAATGAGCGGTAGTGGGTATTACGCCGCAACTTTAGCACACGCGTATGTGGCGAATGATCAATATGAAGCGGCACTTGAACAATTCAAACACAGTCTGAACGACACGGATCGTTACGTAGGCAGCGGCGATATAACGCGAGAGATGTGGTTGAAGGTCGCTGAAGCCGGTAAGAACGCTAAGGATGAAGAACGGTACGTTGAAATGGTGAATAAACTGACGGATGCCACTTCTGATAACTCAACCGCCGAATTGCACGCTAATGTCACGTTGTCCCGGTTTTACCGTGAACGTGAGCTCCCCGAGAAAGCAGAAGCGTCCATGGACAAAACCGGCTTTATCCCTGAAAGTACCTGGTGGATTATCGGTCCGTTTGACAACGCCGCGGGTATCGGTTACAATACGGTTTACGTTCCAGAGGATGCGACGCAAATTGATCCAACTGCTAAATACGACGGAATAGATGGACAGGTAAGTTGGGCAAAACGGACGGATGATACTTTCGACGGCTTTGTCAATCTTGGGAACATTTTTGATAAAAGTGTCAATTGGAACACCGTTTACGCTTGGACAACCGTGAGCTCACCAGATGAACGAAAGGTTGAACTCCGCTTTAGTAGTAATAGCCAAGCGAAGCTCTGGCTGAACGGCGAAGAGGTATTCACACATAGCGATGCGCATCCGATAGCGATGGATCAGGATACCGTTCCAGTAACACTCAAGCCGGGTGAAAACAGCATCCTCGTCAAAATCTGTAGTGAAGATGCCTATTTCTTGGCATTCTATCTACGGATTACTGACACGGATGGCAATCCGTTTGACGATTTGAAAATTGTAGACACAGCAAAATAATGCACCTTTTTTCATCTTAAAGTGCGTCACTATAAATAAGACCATAAACATTTTAGTCTTATCGGAGATATCATCTACAAGAATGTCTTGACATTCAGCAAAGCCTTTGCTATAATTGATAGGAATCACACAATAACTATTTAAATGGTAATTCGGGTACTTTCACAAAAGGAGCAGATTTCATGGAAGAAAAATTGATTCTTGAAAAGATCCAGCGCGTCCGCCAGCGACTGAACATCCAACGGTACTTCCAGACATTAGCGACCTTCCTCTTCTACGGGTTTTTGGTGTGTGTCCCGTTCGTCATCGCCGACAGCGTCACATCCTTTAATATCCC
>JAPPDN010000045.1:0-4363 GCA_028824575.1 Candidatus Poribacteria bacterium
CCACCGTCTGAACGCCCCAACGCTGTCCGAAAGAACGCAATACCACCGAGGAGTAAGAGAAGGAGTTTCATCGTGTTGGCTGAATGCGTACCAGATAGTCCTCGGTAGGTCAGGTAAGCCGCGATCATCAAAAAAATGCAGATCGGTAGATACCATGGAAACCCTTCACTGAAGATGAAGGCGCGCCACCCTTCCGACGATAATAGGGCAAGTGTTTTTGATAGAGATGGAAAAGCGAGTCCCCACGTTGCGAGTTGATAGCGACACTGGATATAAGAATTCCAAATTACATCATCCAGAGCACCGTGGGAGAAAAAATAGATGCCTACCGAGAGAAAACCAAGCAACACCCCGCAACTATAACTGATTAAGGGTAGCAGATATTCTCTCTTATTTCTTTCCGATTGGCTTTGCCTGCTTCCATGCTCTGTTCTAAAACCGCCTTGTAACACATATATAACCAGAAACAATCCGATAGCACCCAGCGTGTAAAGCCCAATTTCAGTGCTATACCAGAATGCCAAACTTGTGGACAGTCCAGCAAGGAGCAATTTCCATACAAACGTAGGGACCTTGTTCGTGTGAGCCCCTTGGAAGTGCGTAAGGGAATTCGCTACGAAGGCGAAACTAATTAAGCCGAGACTATGCCGTGGGGATACCCAGAATCCGGTTCCAGAAGCGATAAGTACACAAATGAAGGCAGCCAAGAATCTGCTCCGAAACACTTGCAAACCGAGCACGTAGAGCGCAACATAGCCGAGTGGACCCAATATGTCCTCCATTGTACGTACACCGAATAAGGTCGGTTCAAAGAATTGGCTGCCAACCCATGCCAAATAAGCGTTTTGGAAGAGTCCGTGCTGGATATAGATATCCCGGAACGGCACTCCGCCGCGTAGCATTTCATTGAGAGGCGCGAGCCGCTCACCTTCGTGGAATAGATCTATGTTGCCGTGGATACTCCCGGAGTAGGTAAGCAGGTAGATAAAAATTGGAAGGATAATGTATTCAAGTCCACCACGCCAAATCTTTGTGGTTCTATAGCCTGCAGAAGCAGAGACTTCTTCCTTTTCGCTGGCGAGATTTGTATCATCGGAAACATCTGAATTCCACAACGTAGGGAAGTACTGCTTATACAGCAGTGCCAATTTGAGCAGAATAGATAAACTGACCGGCAAGAGTAAACCTATTAGCGTGCGTTGCCCGATGTAGTAGACCTGTAACCAGCAGAGCCATAGCGGTATTGATGCCAATGCGTTCGCTTTAAGCACGCGCGCGATCGGTTGTGCAGTTAATTTGGCACACCAGCGCGAATAGACCCACCACCCGAACCAATACAGGCAGATCGCTATCGGGATACCGAGCAATACCAGCAGATAGAAAAAGTATTCCTGTTGTTTCGGATACGCGTTAACACTGAGCCAGCCAACGACCCCGGCATTTGAGTGGTATTCAAAAGTGATGTATTTTTGGAGGGTTATCCCTAAGGCGATTGCAAGGGAAGCGGCGGAAAACGTGAGGAACCCAATGTAGGGCTTAAATTCGGGGGCTTTGACAACGCGCATGTCCGGCATAAATTGCTGAAGGTAGGCTTGCCAGCGCTGCATGGTTCTTGCCTCAATTGATGTCGAGATTGGAAATTGATTCTACCCTATTAGGCTCGTCTCTGTGACCCCTCAACCTCAATAAAATCTTGCGATGTTTCATCCCACGCGAACGCCTTTACGGCGCGTATCTCAGCATCGTAAACGGAGATCACCAGATAAGTCGTACCCGGATAGGTCGGTTCACCCCACATCGTCGCATCTGCTTTGTCTTTGTCCGAGAAATACGCTTCGTGATTCGGGTGTGAATGATAGAACGCCTTGATATGCTGTGTCTCAGACGCTTTGGTAACCTTGAATAAATCGTCAGGGTGTATCACGTACGCCGTACGCGCATCACGCGGATATCTGTCAGGGTCTTCCTGATGCAATTCGTTCTGTATATTCCGACATTTCCAGACAAATTCCTGCGTCCCATCACTCAAAATGGCACCGCAGCACTCATCGGGAAACTCCGATTTCGCGTGGTCACAAATTTGGCTGAGAGTTTCTGGTTTTACAAGCATCAGTTTTTGTTAGTTACCAGTTATCAGTTTTCAGTTACAAGAGGCTTTTGATAGTCCAAAGGTCTCTTTCTTTAACCATCAACTCGACTCCGTTATAAATGTTACGGCACGAGTTGATGGTTAAAACTGAAAGATTTTTCGCAGAAAAATCGTACTGACAACTATTCCTCTGACAGCCGACAGCCATTAAGACAGATCGCTTCCGCCAGCGATTGCCGGAATAATCGAGATTTCGGCACCGTCTGCAACAGCAGTTTCTTTTCCGTCAAGGAAGCGGATGTCTTCATCATTAAGATAGATATTTACAAACCGACGGATATTTCCGCCTTCATCACAGAGACGTTCTTTCATCCCCGGATAGTTTGCTTCAAGATTTTCAATAATGCCTTCAATATTGGCACCTTCTGTCTCAACTTCCGCCATGTTTTGCGTTAAGCGTCTCAGCGGGGTTGGAATACGGACTATTACAGCCATAGAATATATTTTCTCCTTTTGAGTGGTAATCAGTTATCAGTTATCGGTTTTCAGTTAAAGAGGTTTGCTCTGGCATTACATCAACCTATAGGCTTTACCAGAAACCTTGACACCCCAAGACTCTTAACCGAGGACTGAAAACTGAAAACCGACAACCATTAAATCGAATAGTGTAATCCACACTCTTTAGCGTTTTCATCTGCATCAGCGTTTTCTAATGTGGGGGTTGCGTTTTGCCAGCGCCACCGTCCCGCGCGATTCGGTTCCCCTGGTTTTATGGGTGTCGTGCAGATGACACATCCGATTGATTCATAATAGTGACCTTGTGCGTCCGCTTCAAGCAACGGATTCACAGGGATTTCGTTTTCACGGACAAACTGCCATACGTCATCGGCGCTCCACTGAATCAGTGGACTCACCTTCAGCACTGGATGTGTCGTGGATGATATGATTTCTGCCTTTCGGTATTGTTTTCTGGCATCGGACTGATCGTGTCGTATGCCGGTTATCCAGACATCTAACGTTTCCAGCAGTCGTTGCATCGGGCGGACCTTCCGGATGTTACAACAGTGTTCCTGTTTTGACTTACTGTCAAAAAACAGGTATTCGCCGTGTTGTGCGACCATCTCTTGAACTTCTTGTGGGTCGGGTTGAATCTGTTCGATTTGGATACCATAACGCGATTCTACCTTCTCGAAGAAGTCATAAGTTTCCGGGAAGAGACGCAGGGTGTCGAGTGTGCAGACACGGAACGGCAACCCGTTTTCAGCAGCCATGTGAATCATCACCATCCCCGAAAGTTGCCCACTTGTGACAATTGCGGCGCGTTCTTTGAACCGTTTAAAGAGAGAGAAAAGAATTTCTTGGGGACTCTCCGTCAACAGAACTTCTTGGCAGAGAGCCTGATCTACTGGATAGTTCAATTTTTTGATGCTGTTCCCTTAGTTAAAAACCTACGGAAGCGTATCCATGATGTCTGATTCGATTTCAAAATAACGACTTAAACTGAAATAGCGTTCCCCGGTGTCGGGGAGAATGGTAACAACTGTTTTATCGGGTCCCTGCGCCTTTGCGACCTGTAACGCAGCATAGACATTTGCACCGGACGACATCCCGACCAACAATCCCTCGGCTGTTGAAATTGACTTCATCATTTCGTAAGCCTCTTTTTCGGAGACTGTGATGACCTCGTCAATGACATCTACATTGAGCACTTCAGGAATCATCCCTGCGCCGAGTCCATCAATCCGAGTAGGTCCCGGTTTGCCGCCGGACAGCACTGCTGAAACACGCGGTTCCACAGCAACTACCTTCACATTCGGACACGCTGTCTTCAGAACTTCTCCAACCCCTGTCAGTGTGCCGCCTGTACCGACACCTATAACGCAAAAATCGATGTCAGTACCGATTGCCTTGAGAATTTCGACTGCTGTCGTACGGCGATGAATTTCGGGGTTTGCGGGGTTTGTGAACTGGTTCGGCATATAGTGCCGCGGGTTCTGTCGGACGATTCTCTCCGCCTCCCAGATCGCACTTGCCATACCGCCGTGCTCCGGGGTCAGCACAATTTTTGCACCGAAGGCAGAGAGGAGTTCATATTTTTCGCGGCTCACATTTTCTGGCATCGTCAAAGTGACAGGATAGCCTCTCGCGATGCCGACAATAGAAAGTCCTAAACCCGTATTACCAGCGGTAGGTTCAACGATAGTATCCCCTTTTCTACGGATACCGCGTTCTTCCGCGTCACCTACCACCGCATAACCACTCTGGCCGTCGCCC
>JAPPDN010000045.1:4373-9762 GCA_028824575.1 Candidatus Poribacteria bacterium
ATCGCATAACTAATCCGGTCCTTGATACTGCCGCCGGGGTTGTAAGCCTCCAATTTTGCGAAGATCGTCGCATCGTCCTTACCGGGCAGTGCATTCAGGCGAATCGTCGGCGTATTCCCGATGAGGTCTGTCAGATTTTTAGCGATTTTCATTTCTGTTCTGCTCGTGTGCTTTAGACAATTGCCACGTTAAAGTATACCATAAACACAGCGAAAAGTCAAATTTTTCACATAGGCAATTGAATGCATGACAAGGCGAGTTGTAGCATAAAATATTAGTTTGTGCAGTGCTATATCACTTTCATAGTACCCGTAAACGTGACCTGTTTTCTGCAAACGGTATAATGATAGAGCACAACTCTTAGGACTGAAAACCCACCCGTGTAAAGCCCCTACCATTTTTTTTTTTTTGACTTTGATTTTTTTTTACCGTATAATACTATTAACCAGTTTAAAGAGAAAGATAATTTGGGTTCTGAGTCCTTAAGGAGACACTCATGGCAAATAACGCACCAATAACTCGCGAAAACCACTGGAGTCGTCCAGTGGCTATGACCCCTGATGGTCAATGGATTTCTTTACGAGAATTGGTGGAAGAAGAACCGACACGGGTTCCATTTAACTGCTTGTCCCCTGAGCAACAGTCAGAATTGGTCGCGGAACGCATTCGACAAAGCCCCGAATTTGACATAGGTATCCTGGGCCAGCGGATGGTGGACAAGAAGCAGGCCATTGACGAAGTGCAGAAACGAACATCTATAGGGCGCGCCTTAATTGACGTTGAGCAGCGAATGATTAGAATGTTAATCAAACGTGCACTTGCAGGAAACCTTTAACTAAAAAAAATAACAAAAGGTAAAACGTTGTCTCAAGCAAAAAACGACGCGTTGAATTGAACCTGATTTGAAAATTCTCGCTATTGATTCCAGTTACGATAAGATTACACAAGCTTCCTACGACTATCGAAATCGGCATGTTTATCCTTACCTGGAATCCAGAGGGTTTGAAATTGTACGTTGTCAGGGTAAATTTGCGCGTCGTTTTCACGTTCAACCGAAAGCATGTCAAAAAGACATCGTCTACATGACAGGCGTAGGACATGGAACTGATACAACTTATATGGGAGAACATGACAACCCTATTTTTCATATAGGGCGTTATCAACCCGAGGAATCAGATGGCAAGGTTGTTCATTTTTTTGCCTGTCAAACTGCTGTTGGACTCGGTCCTGACTTTGTGACCCATGGGTGCCTTGCCTACTTTGGGTACAATGAAGAGTTCATCGTTTTGATGCGTATTTCCGATCCTTTTTTTGACTGTGACTCTGAAATAGATCGGGCGTTTGCTGATGGCTTGACTGCGGAAAAAGTATACAAACGCGTGATTGACCACTATAATCAGAAAATACGCGAATTGGAAAATGGCGGTCATTACCGCGAGGCAGCCGCTTTAGAACACAATCGCGACTGTCTTTGTGCACCTTCAGTTGATCCAAAATGGGGAAATAAAAAAGCAAAACTCTTCTAACCAACACCCTCCGTTTTGTCAGTATTCACGTTGTTCTTTGAAGGCTCAGTGCAGGAAATACACCGTAGAGATGCCGAGACCGACAAGAACAAAGAGAATAACAATCGCAGTGCCGAGGCGACTCTTTGATTTAGTGTTGGCTCGGGTTTCGGATAAAAATGCTTCCGGACACTAAAGTCTAAACCATCCCAAAAATTTGCACTAACTTTTTACATGAACTAAAACTGGTTAACTATTGCTTGGGATATCCAAATTGTTTTCATACAGTTCTATTTTCCATTTACGAGTCGTTTAGGTGGCGAAAGGAAGTCTTTAATTTTTTCTATAACTACTTGCGGGTCGTCCTGCGTATGTATAAAATCTGCTTCAGAAATGCCCATTTCTTGTAACCAAGGTATCCAATATGCTTTTAGTATTGGTAAATCTTTGACCCTTAATGTAGGAAGTCCAACTTCAACCATTAGAAACTTGACATTAGATTCACTAAAATCTTTGTCTATTGACAGCAGCCCGTAACCCTCTTGAACGAATTCAGTTTTCCAATTCGGCTCTCTACTGAATCTTTCGACTACATCATGAAGTATAACAGCAGTTTTGTTTCCCTCTCTGGGCAGCTCGGGCAGATACATCCGATTGAGATATAGGTATCCATCTGATATACAAATGATATAGTTTAGGGCGTTTGGTTGTAAATATTCTTCAGCACTTACTTTGAACCATCCCCAAATATCCGATCCTGTGAACTCTTGACGATCTTCAATGAATTGGTATAAGGAATCAATCGCAGTATTCACTTTCTCTTTCATTTCTCTGAATCTCGGTGCGCCTTTGGCTCGATCTTCATTTGTGGGCCAGAGTTTCAACGTTTCCAAGGTTTCTTGGGGGATAAGTTTGGTAACGCCAGGTTGTGCTGGAACAACAAAAGCGAGTCGATGCCGGTTGCCTATGTAGTAGGTCTTCCTTGCAAAATTTTCGTACTGGCTGATGATACCCTTTGCGATTTTTTTATCTTTCACGGTTTGCCGCTCCTGTCCAGGCAGTTTTTCTTTTAATAGCCGATCAGAAACGTCAAGGATAACGATTATATTTATTGGTTGAGTTGGAGGGTTCGCCTCTTTCTTATCGGCGTTACAAGCGACAAATAGCAGACAGATTATTAGGATAAACTTTATTGGGTGTCCCATCTATTTCCTCCCGATTGAAAGTGTGTATCGACTGCGTTATAAGCGATTTCTCGGGCTGTTTCAATGACATCTTCAGCATCATCTCCGTTTTGTGCGGCGAGAAATCTATTCCACCCAGTCAAGAATTCATCAATCTGTGCTCTCAATTTCACAATATCCACGAGTCTTTTGCCTTTCTTTCCACGCAACTCATTGATTGAATTTTCCTTCTGTTGGATATCTGACTTAATATTCCCGACATTCTTTCTCTCCGATGCTATTTGATCTGACAGATTTTTTATCTCGTTTTTTAATGCTGTGATTTTAGATTTAATCAGAACAGCATCTATGGACCCTCCCATTTCTTGTTTCGCGCTTTGGAGGTTCTTATCAAATCGGTTTATCTCATTTTCAGCATTTTTTATTTCAGCTTCTAATGCCGTTTTTTCGGTGATTATAGAATCTCTGTCCGCTGTGCTTTGCGTCTTTGCTTCTTTCCACATTTCCAAGGTAAAATGGAAGAGAACACTTAGCAGGACTGAAACAAAAAAACCGCAGAACAGCACAAGCACGATATCGAGGTTCCAAGTCAACGGGTTGATTGGATTAATTGCCCATTCTTCAGTAGCGAGTCCCATAATCACTTTGGCTTCGTGTATCTTCTTTGAAATTTGAAGTGCAAGCACGGCATCAAATACGAACGTGAGAAAGACAAAAAATAATGCCATACACGTAGAAAAACCTGCAAGCAATCTCTTACCAGTTTCCCAATGTTTGACTGCAGAGGTCCAAAAAGGGTGAATTACCAGGGCAAGACCTAACGGAAAAATAGGAATTAGAAGAAGCCAAAAATTTGCCTCTTGAATTGTCCTGAAAAACGCTGTGGGATCAAAAAGTTCGTTCAAACTGGCGTATGATGCCATATCCATGTTTTCTAAGTCTATGCTTGAAAAGAATCCTTTATCAATAGCAGAGACATAGAAAAAATAGAGAGCAAGTGCCAAGAGGACACAAAAAACTCCAAAACCAGGATATATTCGTAGCTGCCGATGTTTAGAAGTGTCATCATCAGCGGGAAATTTTTTCAACTTTGCTTCCATCTCCGCTAACTTTACCTTTTTTCGGTCATTTTCCGCAACTTTATCGAGAATCGCTGACTCTAAGTTCTCTATAGCTTCAAGCTCGGATAACGCTTGCTGTTTTTCCGCCATATCCTTCTGATTTTCTTTGATTGTTTGTTCTACTTCCTTCTTGCTTATCTTTAGTTCTTCTACATCGCTATCTAGCGTATTCACCTGATCCTCTAAATCTTCGTGGGAGGCGCGTATTTCGAGTTCTTCATTGTCAATGATAATTGTAATATGTGGGCGTATTGCAACAGACACACCATTCGCCTGAGTTGCCTCGTGAAAACCGTTAGCCGCACTGTAGTATGCTTCACCGTTTATACCTTCCTTAACCTGATAATCATTACCGGAAACCCTAATAGGATTTATCACAATGTTGTTAACCTCTTGAGCTTGTATAACCGGGCGCGCCTCATTAGTCGGATCAGGTTCAGTCGGAGAGATTTTCTGATTCAGTTCATTTAGCAATTTAATTGCCTTTTTCAATGGATATTTGAAAAACTCACGGTCTTTGTTTGATCTAAATTGCTTTAACTCTCTATGCATTTCCTTCTCAATTTCTCGATACCGATCAGATTGTAAAGAGTGAGCGACTTCAAACGGTGTTGGTACACCAGTGCTGCTTAACTCTTTTGCTCTATCTTCAGGCTTCTTGTTTGTTTGCCCGATTTTCAGTAATCTGCGTCGCAGCCATCCATATCTGTACGATTCATTTGTTAATATGTATACATAGCCCATATTTATGTTTCCGTATTAGATCAAACAACTATTTGAGAAATGTCAATGATGAATTATAATGAAAAAGAAAAAAATGGTCAAAGGGTTTGTAAAATTTCTGGTGCGCGATTATTACAAAGGGGACCCTGTAGCATAGGCTGTTAGCCTGTGCCAAGTAATTCCCAATCAGCGAAAATCCGTGATTTGCGGCGTACTCGCCCGCTTCCTTGATAAGGGGATAAAAGGAGTTGCGACCTGCATTCAGACAACTTTGAACAAAATATTTACACACCCTAATCTTGATTCAGATATATTTCACCTCTGATTCTCGCGCTATTTTGCAAAAAAACGATACACAACTTAACAGGTTGTGCTACAAAGTGACAACTTGGGTTAAATTGTCAAAAAAACGTGAGTTTGAAAAGCACGGGTAAATCGTTACTTCCTTAACTTAATGACCAATTAATTTTGATTATACGCATAAAAAAATATTTATCAAGTTAAAATTTTGTTTTTTTTGCGATATAGCGATAATAGATTATATATTTTACAATTTTTCAAGAAAAAAGAATAAAAAGATTGAAATGGAAGCAAAAGGTGGGATACACTTCAACTATTTTTTGACTCAAGGCGCGTTGAAATGTAGAGGCTGAGAAGAATTGAAATTGTGAATAGCAATAGTCCCCAACTCGGCTTTATCTGTGCACCACCGGGGAGACTTCTAATCGTTAGTATCAATATAGCAACGATATAGACATCAAGCATAGAAAACCGACCCCATTTGTGGATAAATGCTGAGATGCCTCTGTTTGGCGTGCCACCGCTGAGCGTATGATAAAATACGCTTAACTTCAGG
>JAPPDN010000677.1 GCA_028824575.1 Candidatus Poribacteria bacterium
GCATCGGTTATCTCGCACAGGAGACATCGATTTTCCGTAAATTGACGGTCCAACAGAACATTGAGGCGATCCTTGAGGCACAAGGGATACCTAAATCCGAACGCGGTTCTCATATCCATGAACTGACAAACGAACTCGGCATCTCGAACCTGTTACCACGCAAGGCATACACACTATCTGGGGGTGAGTGTCGCCGGGCGGAGATAGCACGAGCCCTCGCGGCGCAACCGGATTTTATTCTCCTTGATGAACCGCTTTCTGGAATAGATCCCATTGCTGTCGCAGACATTAAGCAACTCATCTCACATTTGCGCGACCGCAACTTAGGGGTACTCATTACAGACCACAACGCTGCTGAAACGC
This sequence comes from Candidatus Poribacteria bacterium, assembly GCA_028824575.1. Taxonomy (GTDB): domain Bacteria; phylum Poribacteria; class WGA-4E; order WGA-4E; family WGA-3G; genus WGA-3G. The sequence continues at coordinate 364 of JAPPDN010000677.1, forward strand.
TTGACATCGTTGACAGGGCATACATCATTGTTGATGGAAAGATTACGCTCGCTGGGACGCCTACAGAACTCGTTAACGACCCAATAGCGAGAGATCTCTATTTTGGACACAATTTCTCCTATCGGGTAGAGTAGCAACACTGCAGCAACACCGAAAGAGACGTATGAAATGTACAAAGCGCAACTTACCCAGACCCCTCAGCTGACGCAAAAAACGTCTATCACGCCAAGGTTACAGCAAGCACTTAAAGTGCTGAATATGCCGCTGCAAGAACTCACACATTTTATTCGCCAAGAACTTGAGCAGAACCCGTTTCTTGAACTCGAAGACGATGACGAAGTCGGACCTACCCTTGAAGAAGAATTAGACCCAACACCCGAATGGAACGAGTCTGAAGGCAATCTTGATCAGGAAGATACTGCTGTTGATATTGATTGGGAAATGGCTTTTGAGGACCGCATCTCGCTCAGTGACCGAATGAATACGAAACACACAGACCCTGATGAACCACCGCCAGATGTCGTCTACGAGTGTTCCCTGCACGATCACCTTGCTGAGCAACTTGACCTTGCTTCTGCCGATATCATCAGTACGGAGATGGAACACACTATTGCAGAACACATTCTCGGGAACTTGAATGACGATGGGAAACTGGAACTCAAACTGTTTCAAATCCCCTGTGAGTGCTTAACCACATTGAAGGCAGGAGAAATCTCAGCAGAATTACACACTATCATTCAAAAAGGTTTACAAGCCGCAACCGGTAATAATAATATCAAATTCTCAAAAACCGCTACAATCGCAAGGAAAAAGACAACGCCCGTGTCCGCCGAAAACGAAGGCGCACCTCTAAACTGCACGTGGCAAATCAACGATCCGGACAACAACAAGACTTATACCATCATATATGAACATACATTCGGAAATTGCAAACCCGCGCTGAATTTCTATCAACTCACGTTGGAAGATATTGCCGAAGCCGTCGGATGTGAAACGCCCCTCGTTGAAACTGTGCTTCGCGAGATACAAGACAACTTTGAACCCCTCGGCATCGCACATCGAGATACAAGAGAGGCATTGCTCATTCAGATACGCAATCAGAAGCCAGAAGACATACGCACAGTCGCGGAAAACTTGGATGGAGAACTGTGGCAGTGTGAAAGTTTTGGAAATAAAAAGATGTTTGTGCAATCTCTCGCACAAGAGATTATCGAAAACTACTTCGACGCTTTTCTCAATCAACAATGGCACTGCATCGCAGAGGCATTAAAAATTGACATCTTGGTGATCGATACAGTCGTCAAGTGGATAGGAAGACTGTCGCCTTATCCAGGTCGCTACTTCACCGATCCAATGACGCACTCGCTTAAGAAAAGTTCTCATGCGGACACCGTTACGCCAGACGTGGAGATACAGTACCTCAACGGCAAATATCAGGCTATTTCTGTAGACAGTTATATACCTCGCTTACAGATAAATCCTTACTATCTCAACCTGATGCGAAATCGACAAGATATGCTTGATACTGAGGCAAAGGAATGGATAGAAAAACGCTATCGTGACGCCTCAAATTTGCTCAGCAGCCTCGCACAACGCGGTAGCACAATCGCCGGAATCACCGAGGCAATTTTTGAGGTACAGACAGAATTCCTGACAAAAGGGGTTAAAAGCATCAAACCTTTAACACTCAGAACGATTGCTGAAAGAATAGGGGTCCACGAATCAACTGTCAGTCGGGTGACAAGCAATAAATACGTGCAAACGCCACACGGCATGTATCCGCTACGATTTTTCTTTAGTAACGAATTAGCAACAACGCAAGGCGAAGCGATCTCTGCCAAACAAGTGAAAAACCTCATTCAAGAGATGGTCGATGCTGAGCCACCGAACAAACCGCTGAGCGATCAAGCGATCAGTGATGCCTTAAAAACAAAAGGAATTCTAGTAGCGAGGCGGACTGTTCAGAAATATCGGGACGAGTTAGGTATTCCGACATCACGTGAAAGGGCCGCTGTCCACGCCGCGAATCCACGCATTGATTGAATTGCCGACGAGAGTGGATGCGTTTTCATGCCTCGCAGTGAGAGAAAACCGAACTGAAAACCGAAAACTACTTTTTGCCTTGTGCCGTTATATTATAAAAGAAGGAGAATCGAGATGAAAATAACCTATTCCGGACATAACCTAAAAATCACTGATGATATTCATGCATACATCCTAAAACGTGCAGAAAAAATTGAAACCCGTTTCGGAGATATGCAGGAACTGAACGTCGTTCTCAAATCCGAGAAACATCGATTTGATGCCGAGATGATAGTGACAGCACCACGCGTCTCGTTCTATGCGAAAAGTGAAACGCATGAGATTCTGTCGGCATTAGATACTGTAACAGATAAAATTATCAGTCAGGTCCGTCGCTACAAGGATAGAGTTAAAGACCGACGGCATAACGCACCACATCGTGAAGTGGTCGCACAACTCAATCCTGAAGATGTGGAAACCGCAATAGAACCTGATGGTACGGACGCGCCTGTCATCGTAGCGACACAGGAGAAATTCGCAGCGAAACCACTGACGGTCGCGGAAGCCGCAACGGAACTCCAAGCCTCAAATACCGTATTTCTGCTGTTTTTAAACGCGGAAACCCGGCAAGTCAATTTACTCTATGAAATGGAGCAGGGGACATACGGATGGGTAGAGCCGCTCTTTGCCTAATGGTTACCGGTTATCAGTTACAAGAGGAAACCGTCCTTAAACGAAAATCTCTTAACCGATAACTGACAACTGTAAATACGAGGAATGGTTATCTATTATCAGTTACAAGAGGAAACTGTTCTTAAACGAAAATCTCTTAACCGATAACTGATAACTGACAACTAAAAAATGACAAATCTTCCAAAAATCTATGCCCCTCAAGAAATTGAGGGGAAATGGTACCAATTTTGGCAAAAGAATGACTACTTCCACGCGGCGGCAACCTCCGAGAAACAGGCTTACGCAATCGTGATTCCGCCACCGAATATCACAGGTAGTCTCCACATCGGACACGCACTTGATAATACCCTCCAAGATTGCCTCATCCGATGGCGACGCATGCAAGGGTATAACACGCTCTGGATGCCCGGAACCGACCACGCCGGTATTGTTACTGAACTCATCATGGAACGAAAACTCGCCGAGGAAGGGACAAGTCGAATTGAACTCGGCAGAGAAAAATTCACCGAGCGGATGTGGCAATGGAAAGCCGAATCTGCTGGCTATATCGTCTCACAACTTCAACAACTCGGATGCTCTTGTGACTGGAAACGTGAGCGTTTTACACTTGATGAAGGACTCTCGAAAGCCGTTCGCACCGCCTTTGTCAAACTCTATAACCAAGGACTCATCTATCGCGACACCTACATGGTCAATTGGTGCCCAGAGTGCAACACGGCTATCAGTAACCTTGAAGTGGAACCGATTGAGGTAGACGGCAACTTTTACCACATCCGCTATCCTGTGAAAGACAGTGATGTCGTCCTTGAAATCGCCACGACGCGTCCAGAGACTATGTTAGGCGACACGGCTGTCGCTGTACATCCCGACGACGAACGGTATCAGCATGTTATTGGAAAGACAGCATGCCTACCCCTCTGTGACAGGGAAATTCCGATCATCGCCGATGCTTACGTGGATAGAGAATTTGGGACCGGCACTTTGAAAGTAACACCTGCACACGATCCTAACGATTATGAAATCGGCTTGCGGCACGAACTCGAACAGCGTACGATCTTCACGCAAGATGGACATATCAGCGAAGCGGCACCCGAAAAATATGTCGGTTTATCCCGATGGGATTGTCGCAAACGGGTCGTCGAAGATTTGCAGAACTTAGATTACCTCGTCAAAATTGTACCGCATCGACACGCCGTTGGTCATCACGACCGGTGCGGTACGATTGTTGAACCTACTATATCATTGCAATGGTTCATGAATGTCCGTCCGCTCGCACAACGCGCCATAGAAGCAACCCAAAACGGCGAAGTCCGGTTCATCCCAGAACGCGAGACCGATCGCTTCTATCACTGGATGGAGATTATCGAACCTTGGCCGATCTCACGGCAGCGTTGGTGGGGACATCGACTCCCGATATGGTACTGTAACGCATGTGATGCAGTTACTGCTGCCATGGAAACGCCACAGCAATGCAAGTGTGGTGCCTCTGATTTCCATCAAGATGAAGACGTCCTTGACACATGGTTCAGCTCCGGGCTGTGGCCCTTCTCCACCATGGGCTGGCCAGAAGAGACGGAAGAATTGAAAACTTTTTATCCGACCTCTGTTCTTGTCAGCGGTTGGGACATCCTCTTCTTCTGGGTATCGAGAATGATAATGTTAGGACTCGGATGTATGGACAAGGTACCCTTCCGAACCGTCTATTTGCACGGGCTTGTCGCCGACGAAAAGGGACAAAAGATGAGCAAATCGAAAGGAAACACCATCGACCCGTTAGAGACAATCGATACTTACGGGACAGACGCATTCCGCTTCGCCCTTGCAAATGTAAGCACACCAATCCCTTATGTCTCGCTCTCAGAATCGCAGATTGAGTCAGGGAGACGCTTCGCCAATAAAATCTGGAACGCTGCCCGGTTCATTCTTATGAATTTAGAAAAACATCCCATTCCCGCCGAGGTGGATGCTATAGAAACCGAACAAGAAACGCTCGAAATAACGTGGATACGAAGTCGCTTCAGCCATACTATTAAAACAACAACCGATGCCCTCGAAAACTTTCGTTTCTACGAAGCGACACAAACGCTCTATGCTTTCCTTTGGCACGAATTCTGTGATTGGTACCTGGAATTCACCAAACAGCGAATTGCGCAAGACGAACCCGCGGCACTCTGGGTAGCCGCAGACGTTTTGGAGCAGACAATGCGGCTCCTCCACCCGCTCATGCCCTTCCTCACCGAGGAAATTTGGCAACAACTCCCGCGCAATAGAACGCAGGACGATAAGTCAGTAACTATTGCCCCTTGGCCAGAACCAACAGGCGAAAATTCAACTGCAGAAACCACTATGGCGACGCTCACGGAAGTCATTGAGAGTATCCGCAGCATCCGAGGTGAGTTGAACGTTCCGATTGGAGCGTCTGTAGAAGTTCACATCCAATCACCAAACAGCGAAGTGCGGGAGCGACTCGAAACATATCTATCACAGTACTTACCGGCTTTCACACGGGTAGCTGACATCACTATCGCTGAATCTCTGCAAAAGCCGCCCGCTTCAGCTGAAGCGGTTATTGGAGAACTCGCTATCTATATTCCGCTTGCAGATGTAATTGACCTGGAAGCGGAACAGGCACGGCTTAGCAAACGACATCAACAGGCACTGAAAGATGTAACAGCGGCACAGAAGACACTGGATAACCCGAATTTCGTTGAGCGGGCACCAGAAAAGGTCGTTGCCCAAAAGAGGGCACAACTTGAACGGTTGTTGACAGAGCAAGACAAATTAGCACGGAGTCTCGCAATGCTTACCGAATCAGGAAGTGAAAATGGCGATTGAAAACAATGACAACTGCTTTGTTTGCGGTATGAAAAACCCATTCGGCTTTCAGGTAAAACCTGAAATTATAGGTGATGGCGCATCGGTTCGCATTGAATGTACACCCGCTGAACACTTGCAAGGGTGGGCAAATATTCTACATGGTGGTATCCTAAGTACCCTCTTAGATGAAGCGATTACCTACGTCGGAATCGGCACCTTCGATCAGCCCGCAGTAACCGCACAACTCGAAGTACGTTTTCGTAATCCAGCACCAACCGGTGTGAAACTCCTTGTCTGTGCTGAGCGTACTAAGGTTTCCAAAAGGTTAGTGGAAGCAAAAGCAGAGGTTACGCTCAGTGATGGCACGCTCATTGCTACTGGGGCAGGAAAAGTAGTCCCAGTCAGTGAGAACTTTGCACCGAAGGGACCGGCTTAGGCGAAAAATCCACTGTTGTTCATAAGGCTTGAAGCCTTGCTTGTGTACAAAGGACGTAGTGGATACCTAAGGCAAGGTTCCTATTTTTTAAAAAAATTTATGGAAAATCCAACATCTGCGATGAATTCAGAAGGGCTTTTGAGTTGGGACACCGATGTGCTTATCATCGGTAGTGGTGCGGCTGGGTTACGCGCGGCTCTCGCTGCGAGTGAACACGCGAATGTGACGTTAATTACCAAAACGACATTGACAGAAAGTAACACACACTATGCCCAAGGTGGGATCGCTGTTGCTATGAACCTCGATGATACGATCGCCTTGCACATAAAGGATACCTGCGCCGCAGGTGCCGGTCTCTGCAATGTGGAAGCCGTTGAAATGATGGTATCTGAAGGTATTCCACGCGTTAGCGAACTATTAGACTGGGGCGCAAACTTCGATTGGGAAGGAACCCTGCCGCGCTTTACACGAGAAGCCGCTCACAGCCGCCGTCGAATTGTACATAAAGGGGACGCAACAGGTCGTGAAACGACGGATGTCCTTATACAACGCGTACTCAATACGGAACGCATTCACGTCCTGCAAAATACATTCGCCATTGATTTGCTGACCGACGCGGATGTCAAGTCAGCGCGCGAGGAGACACCCACATGTTATGGTGTTACGGCAATTGTAGAAGAACAGGTCGTCTGTCTTCGCGCCAAAGCCACAATCCTCGCGACCGGTGGGCTTGGGCGGATTTACCCGTGTACGTCTAACCCAAAAGTAGCAACTGGCGACGGATTCGCTGCAGCTTGGCGCGCCGGATGCGAAATGATAGATATGGAATTCGTCCAGTTTCATCCAACAACGCTTTTCTTAGACGGGGCACCTAACTTTTTGATCTCAGAAGCCGTTAGAGGGGAAGGTGGCAAACTTTTGAGCATTCGGGGTGAACGCTTTATGGAGAAATATCACGAGAAAGGTGAACTTGCTCCACGGGATGTTGTGAGCCGCGCGATTCAAAGCGAGATGGACTTGACCGGATTCCCGTGCGTTTTCCTTGATATTACCCATGAATCCGAAGATTTTATCCTTGAACGATTTCCGACTATCTCCGATACCACAAAACGCTATGGCCTCAATATTAACGTGGACTTAATCCCCGTCCGTCCGGGCGCACACTTTATGATGGGCGGCATCCGCACAAATACAGATACACAAACAAATCTCAAAGGGCTTTATGCTTGTGGAGAAGTCGCATGTACGGGGGTCCACGGGGCAAATCGTTTAGCAAGCAACTCTCTGCTTGAATGCCTCGTCTACGGTGCCCGCGCTGGCACAAACGCTGCAACATTCGCAAATAGTTACCACTCACCAGTTATCAGTGGGCAGCTAAAAGAGGGGTTTGAGGCTGCCACAAGAGACGCTTTAACTGATAACCGAAAACTGAAAACCGATAACTATTCTACAGAATCAATCAAAGATGTTATTCGCGAGACGCTCTGGAAGAATGTCAGCATCGAACGAAACGGCGAAGGCTTACAAGAAACCCTCGCCGAATTGCAAGATTTAATGGAAAGTTTAGGGAGTGTGCTAACAAATCTAAAAGTCGCAGACGTAGCGACGGTAGAAACAGTTAACATGCTCAACGTCGCCTTGATGATAACGCAGTCTGCACTCGCCCGCACGGAAAGCCGCGGTGCCCATTACCGTGCCGATTTTCCGACACAGGACGATACCGAATGGCAACGGCGTATTCTCATTACACGTGACAACACCGCCGAAGCGATTCCCTTGTGATAGTCCCTTAAACTCCCGGTGCTTCAAAAGCTTTCTAATCGCTTCTGTCCGATCTCCGTTGCCGAATTCACCGCGGGCGGTTCATCCGTTTTCCGATAAATTTCGACATAATTATCGTAACTGTCAATAACCTTCTTGATATGAAGCCGAGTTTCCCGAATCGTAATTTTCTCAACGAATAGGTCAATATCCTTAATGTTTTTCGTTGATACCCATCGCTCCATCCGCCCGGGACCGCCGTTATATGCGCCGATGACGTGCATTATATTGCCATCAAACCATGAATTGAGTTCGCCAATATACTTCGTTCCCATCCGAATATTAATATTCGGTTGCTTAAGCATCGAAGTACGGAACCGTCGAATCTTAAGTTTCTGGACGAGTTCTCTCCCAGTAGCAGGCATGATCTGCATAAGTCCAATCGCACCCGCCCAACTCACTGCCTCAGCGTTGTATCGGCTCTCTTCCAGAATCATTGCCGCAATCAAGAAAGTATCAACGTTATACATCTTGGCATACTTCTCAACAGTGTCGGCATAGTAACGCGGGTAGAGTTTATGTTGGAGCTTCTCCAAATCCGCGCGTGTCGCATTTGCGAAAGCGGAACTCTCAATCGACTTTTCAGTTACCTTCCGCGCTTTATCGTACATCGCGAGCCCTTCATAACACGCAATCAAATCATGAAAACATCTCTGTTCAGGGAACGAAACTGTGTTAATGTGGTGATCCAATTGCGGGATAGCGTCTTCATAAAGTCTCAGTTCCATTAACATCGGCACCTGGGACGGACACGCCTGACGCTCCGGTATATCCGCATCTTGGACGGCTTTCGGTTCCAGTTCGGAGCCACCTACTCCCAAAATCGCTTTTGCCCTTGCGGAGTAGTACCAATACCGCGCCTCTGCTACTTCCTTGTATAGTTTCCGCGCAAACTCGGGTTTGTTTTGACGTTCACGTATCTTTGCCATCCAAAAATGCGCACCCATTGCGTAGCGATTGCCGGGGAAGTGCTCCTTCAAGCCTTTGAAAGCGTTGTAACTTTCTTCATAGCGACGCTCGTCAAAACGCTGCCAACCCGTTCGCCATGCCGCCACGTCCGCGTATGGGCTGTTTGGCGCAACTTCGATTAAACGTGAATACGCATCCAGTGCTAACTCTGATTGATCCCGTTTCTCTCGGATCTGCGCGATATCGTACAACGCATCATCAACTAATTCGTCCTCAGGGTAGGTTTTTACAAAGGTCTCAAGTCTGCTAATCGCCGTTTTCAGATGCCCCTTCTGCCGATGGCACTGCGCTATCTGATAGGCAGCACGTGATATGTAACTGTTTTTGCCACCGAGTGCGATCACAGCGTCAAAGTTTTTAATCGCCGTATTCGGCCACTTGCGGCCCCGGTTACTCCGTCCAGTCAGGTAAAGCGCATGCGCGCGCATCTCCAAACCTGCAGTCTTAGGTATCAGTGCCAATTCATTCACGGCAGACCGCCATTGCCTATTGGAGAAAAACACCATACCACAATTAAGTCGATCGGTTGGCGTAAGTTTTAGCGATTTAGGGCTTATGGCAAGCAGCTTCAACCGACCGAGTGACTCCCCCGCACCGCTATACGATTGCTTT
>JAPPDN010000194.1 GCA_028824575.1 Candidatus Poribacteria bacterium
TCCGAAACTTGTGCATGATAAACAGTTCGTTGTTTAATCCAATCCGTTTGTGAGAGAAAAAGACAGAACCGGATGAGGTGAGTTTAATAAGAAGGGCAATCAATCCCATCAGCGGGGCAAAGATAATGATAAGGAAAAATGCAGCGATCGCATCAAACAAATGTTTGCCACGCTTTGCGTAGAAAGAGGAGAGTCGTTCCACTAGAGTCCCTGTTTTTAGTATTTTTGGCGAAGCTTGCAAGCTAAAACTTGCCGTTAAACTTTCATCGCGATGCTGGCTCGTTTCGTCCGCATCTTTTCCTATCTGGTCGATGCTTCTTGATAGGAATGGCATGGTTAATTCCTCTGATTGCAGTTTAATCTTAGGCGTAGATTTACACGACTATGTGTTGTTTTGACGAAATTCGCAGAGCGTTTATAATTAATAAACGTTATTAACGCTGCTGGAGTTTCTCAAAAACATCAAGATATTGCTGTGCGATATTTTCCCAGTTGAATCGGTTTCGGATCTGTTCTGTGGCGCGTCGCCGGAAATTTTCAACTTGTTCCGGATGCTGTTCCAACATCTGAATTTTCTCCGTGAGCGAGGCGACGTTTTTGTCAAAGAGTACGCCGTAACGCCCACCGTCCAAAACCTCATCGTTGAAGGGCGTATTCAATGCCAGAATGCAGTTGGAAAACCCTAATGCCTTCAGAATGGAAGGGTTAATACCGCCAAACTGATGCCCATGAATATAGGCAAAACAGTGATGGTGAAGTTCTTTAATGTGTTCAGAACTATCAATATGCCCGAGGAATTTGACCTTTTCGTTAGCAATATTTTTTAATTTTGTCAAAAATTCGTTTTCGAGTTTGTTACCTTTGTAATCAGCTCCACCTGCTATAGCGAGTTGTTTTTGGCTGTTCGCGGCAACGAACGCCTCCAAAATGAGATCCGCATTGTTATCCGGTACAAGCCTGCTGGCAATAAGGTAATAATTCCGAGGTTCAAGCCCATAAGTTTCCAGAATTTCTGGATGCTCCGAAGGCTCAATGTTTGCACCGTAAGCGATATAGGTCGTTTCTGCGCCTAATTCCTCAAGGTAGAGCCGTTTCATTTCAGACGCCTCGGTAATGACAAGCGGAAAAGCTGCCGTTGCCATCTTTGCCGCCCATTTGAAGTAAACTGCCCCGATGCCCTTCCATTTTGGACGGAGCCATTCCATCCCATCAACATTGATAACAGCGGCTTTACCTGCGATGCGGAAGAACCATCCAAAAGGGCCGTTACCAGCATTCCATGTCAGGATGACATCAGACGGGGTAACAGAGGCGTGTAGGGTTGCGAGAAAACTGTGGCTGAGGGTACTAAACATTTTATGCTCTATGCTGGGTAAGTAAACGAGCTTGATGCCTTTCCATTCTGCCGGTCTCTCTTTGAAAAGTGCTTTCCGACAGTAGACGATAACTTCATGCCCAGCTTCCACCCAGCGCGGGGCGAGTTCCCCCATGATCGTTTCCAATCCACTATAAGTGGCGGGAAGCCCGCGTATGCCCAATACCCGAATTCTCATCCTTTTTGCTTACCTCGTCCCAATACACGTTGCAAATCAAAGGGTCCTGTATATATTATACCCATTTTAGGCGCGAAAGTCCAATTTCTTTTGACGACGGGACACCTCAAAGCAACGTTATACCACCTTTGATGATAAGAAGGATATAAATCTTCATTTTTTCTTAAAACATCGTTTTATCGACTTTGATGACTGAAAGGCGCCAAACCTACGTTATTTTTACCAAGGAATTCGGGAGAGGAATTTGGCTTCGATTTCATTGGCATTTTCGTGTACATCTAAACGATTCCCTAAGTTTCGCCGCCATACACGAGTCCACTCCGCATAGATTGAATAACGTCCAATAACAACCCAGTTAGCACCGACCGAGACACGATGCTCACTTTGTGTAATCCCAGATAAAGGGGTCCATACATCATCTTTTGGCGCGTCAGGCGGATGTTCCTTATCAATATTGCCTGTTCCGTGACGCTCCAACTCATACCCGAAAACCGTTTCAAGTTTATCTGTCCACCGACGACGTAATTCCAGCCACAAGTTATCAGCATCGGAACCGATCTGATGTCCAATAGGTGTCGTAAAGTGTTTGTAGACATTCACGGGGTTTACATGTGTATATGCGTATTGGTTGATAAAGGCGTACTCAGCATGGAAATCGGTATCTCGGATGCCAAAAGGATCTGTTAGGTATATGCCGCCTAAGATACCGAACTTGGTATCCCAATGCTTAAAATTAGCGGCAGGATTCCCATCGTCAACCATCAGTTCGCCATAAATTTCAAAGTTGTCTATAGGACGAAGACGCATATCAACACTCATAAGAACGTTGTCCCCACTGCCAGGGACGCGCCCATCTGCCCGTGAAATTGGTTGCTCGTTAATCAAGTAAATATTAACCGGATTCAGATAGCCCGGCTCAAAACGACTCCCGTAAACGACGACTTCGGAAAGCCCAAAGCCGAATCTATTCCAGAAATACCCTTCTACCCTATGCCCCGAAATATACTTATCATTGATGTCCTCCGCCATATCCTCTAATACACCGGTAAATGCGGTGAAGGTGACAGGATCGTAGGTGGCTTGCAATTTGATCATGTCCATCGCCAACGGGTTTTTGGAGATTAAGAGGCTGTCATGATAGCCAGGTCCCCACTGAAGCGTCTCTTGTCCGAGCTGCAACTCAAGCCACGGCAAGTCGAACTTCATATAACCGTTAATAGCAGTCCGATTTTTGAGGTTGCCTTCCAGTTGTCTAATTTTCGTCTCGTCAGGGAAAAAATCTTCAAAGATTTCACCGTACACGAACCGATGCGCTATATCAGTGGTAAAGGCAAACGTTTCCCCCACCTGTCCATAAAGGTGCGGATAGATAGTGGTAACGAACATGTTGCCTTCAACCGGCTGCTCCCTCGATATATTATCAACAAGGTGTGTAATAGTACGTTGAGAGGCTCTTAGATCAAAGGAGAAACGATAGTCTTCACCTGCCATTGTCATCACGTGCAATCGCCCGTTAGACTGGCTTTGGATTGTAGCCGTACCACCGTTTTCCGTAGCAATTTTCGGGAACTCGCGAACTTCACGGTAAAACGCTAATAAGGCGTTTAACCGTGCTTGATCAATAGCACTCAATTCGATTTCGCCGTTTTCCTGTTTCCGATGTACTTCGAGTAGATAGGATACCACCTGTTTTCGGGTAAGCGGTAGGGAACCACGCCGTATACCGGGTAAAACTCGCTTATTAAGTAAACGATGCACAAAGCGATAGGTTTCACGATTAAAATCAGAAATATCTGGGTTAAGGGGAACGTTAATCAGTGAAGAGGCTTCTGTTAGCGGGGAAGCCAATAGCAACATTGCAAGATAGGTAATTAACAGGTTCCGTAAAACTATCATATTTCCCTTTCATCCTATTTGAGAATTACCATTTGGCGCGTGGCTCTGAATTGGCCTGCCTGAAATGTATAAAAATAGATACCACTCGCAACAGGTTCACCCACAGCGTTCCGCCCATCCCAATAGGCAGCACGAGACGACACGCGATAGGTGCCAGCCGTTTGGAAGCCAATGGATAACCGCCGAACAGACTCGCCTTTTAGGTTATAAATATCAATATGGACATTCGCATCTTCTGCCAAATCATAAGGTATCCACGTCTCCGGGTTGAAAGGATTCGGATAATTCGGCAGGAGGGCGGTTTCCGGTGGCACTGTTGTATGGATTAGATGTTCTAAGGTAGCAATTCCTTGTCGAAAAATATCAGAACCATCATCTGCTAAACGTGCCTCAGTGAGCCATTCATCCACAAGCGCAGCATGTTCTGCTGGAATAGGCATAGACTTTGACGGTGCCGCAGGATTGTTAGATTCGCCGAAATGTGTGGCAATCAGAAGCAGGTCGATGATATCAACGCTACCATCCTTGTTCACATCAACTTTGGGATGGTCTGAAGTCTCTACACCGAAACTGTTTGAGACCAAGACGAGGTCTTGGATATCAACAATACCATCGTTATTTATATCCCACGGTAACGTCTGTGGTACAGGTATTCGTTCTGGCACATCAGGCAAAGCGGCTTGCCATCCAGCGTGAAGCCGCTCGCTGAGGTGTGTGACGAGTGCTGCGTTTTCTGGGAGATTCGCGATATTGATAGTTTCATGTGGATCCGCATCGTAATCGTAAAGTTCCACGCCTCGGCTACCGTTTCTTCCCCATTCGGTGTATCTGTACCGATCTGTCCGTATAGTGTTTCCAGTACCCCATCCTTTCTGGCTAAAGGCAGCAGTTTTCCATGGACGCGTTGGTTGCTCAATGACCGACATCAGACTCAGTCCTTCTAATTGTGAAGGCACAGGCAATTGGCAAGCATCACACAGCGTCGGATAGATATCAACGAGTTCTGCAAGGGCCTCCGTTTTAACACCTTGATAAGTTTGCCCGGGTAGGCTAACAATCAGAGGTGAACGGAGGGAAACCTCAAAAAGGGTGTTTTTTAGCCATTTTCCATGCTCCCCAAGATGAAAACCGTGGTCACCTACAAAGACGATAACAGTATTTTCGGTTAGTCTAAGCACGTCAAGATGGTCTAAAACACGTCCGACTTGTGCATCCGTAAAACTTGTTGATGCAGCATAAGCTCGAATCAGTTCTAACGTCTTTGCATCCGAGAGAGCACCTTCATCGGGGACATCTTGGAAGTCTCTGAATCCTTCAAAATTGCCGTCGGTAATAGAGGGTGCATTCTCAGGAAGATTGGTCGAAGATGGAAGATTAAAAGATTTATCATTATATAATTCATGATACCTTTTTGGAGCATAGAAAGGCAAATGAGGTTTGCGGAAACCGACAGCGAGAAAAAATCGAGTGTCTTGGATTTCTTCCAAAACTTCAATTGCGCGCTTTGCAGCTTTCCCATCTCTGAGTTCGTCATCTTCAACATCAAGTGCTCGCCAAGATGGAACTGATGATCGGCTATCATAGGAACTCGGTTGTGTCCACGAAGGAACACTCCACGAGTAAGTATCATCTTGGCTTTCCAGGTTTTGTGCGACTTTACCAACAGATTGGGTATGATATCCGGACGTTTTAAAGTGTTGTGGGAGGGTCACAGCGTTCGGTAACGTTTCTCTAAATCCTGTTGAATTAGAAAACACTCTTGTTGTGTTAGGTCTTAATCCAGTAAGAATTGAGGTCCGGGATGGATGACACAAAGGCTGCTGACAATAGGCACGGTTGAAGAGTGTACCTCGCTGCGCAAGTCCATCAATATTAGGTGTGTGTATCTCTGGATGCCCATAACACCCCAGCAAAGGACGTAGATCATCAACAACAAAAAACAAAACATTGTATTGCCCTTCAGCGGTCACACGGAGTTTGGGTAAAAGTCCTGTCGTGAAAGTAGCAGCACTTGCCTTCAAACTCGTTGATAAGAAATCTCTTCGGGTAACCTGTCGTGAGAGTATCTTCTGTTGCTTCGACTCCCGCATTAACTGTTCTCCTTATTTTGTTATTACCATTTTACGTGATACCCTCACTTGTCCCGCTTGAAGTGTGTAGAAATATACACCACTCGCAACAGGTTCACCAATAGCGTTACATCCATCCCAATAAGCCGCCCGCGGTTGTGTCCTATAGGTCCCAGCATCTTGAAAACCTACTTTAAGTTGATTCACAGATTCTCCTTTTAGGTTGTATATAGTGATACGCACATCCGCTGCCTCCGCCAAATCGTAAGGTATCCACGTCTCAGGGTTAAAAGGATTCGGATAGTTAGGTAGAAGTGCCGTTTCTATTGGAAGTGCCGAATTTATTAACAACTCTAAGTTAGCAATCCCTTGACGAAATAAATTAGAACCGTCATTGACTAAACGTACTTCTCTAAGCAATTGTTCAATCCTATCAACATGTTGAAGTCGCAAAGACATAGATTCTGGAGCCGCAGCCTTGCTTGATTCACCTAAATGCGAAGCAACAAATAGCAAATCAATTATATCAACGTTTCCATCTTTATTTACGTCAACTTTCGGATATTCAAGCGTATCGGATTCAAAACTGTCCGCAACTAAAAGAAGGTCTTGAACATCAACAAGACCGTCATTGTTTATATCCCACGGAAGAAACATAGAATCAAAATCTCGTTCTTGGTGAGTAGGTAAAGCGGCTTGCCAACCAGCCCGCAGCCGTTCACGCAAATGCGAAATAAGTTCTTCGTTTTCTGGAAGATTCGCGATGTTCACTTTCTCATCGGGATCGGTGTTGTGGTCATAAAGTTCTCTACGAGGTAATGCGCTTTTCACAAACTCAGAATAGCGATACCTTTGCGTCCGTATAGATTGTTTCCCATATTCTTTGCCAGTTTTGCTAAAGGCGGCAGATTTCCAAGGCGTGGTAGGTTCTCGAATTACAGGCACCATACTTAACCCTTCCAGTTGATCAGGAAGAGGCAGTTGGCACGCATCACACAAAGTCGGATAAATATCAACCAGTTCTACAAGCGCGTCCGTTTTGACACCGATATGTTCCTGCCTCGGAATGCTAACGATAAGAGGGGACCGCAACGCCACTTCAAACAAGGTATTCTTCCCCCAAGTTTCATGCTCACCGAGATGAAAACCGTGGTCCCCACAAAGCAGCACAACTGTTTTTTCTGTTAATCCAAGCCTGTCGAGTTGATCTAAAACGCGGCCGACTTGTGCGTCCACATAACTTGTTGCCGCCATATAACCCCGAATTAACTCTAACGTTTTTTCCTTAGAGAGAGGCTCTTCACCAGAAGGGATATCAGAATAGTTTCGTATTTCATGCTTAGAGTGAGGAATAACATGTGGGACCTGATCCGTAACAGGATCATCATATAAGTCATAATATTTAACTGGCGCGTTGAAAGGCATATGTGGTTTGTGAAACCCCAGAGCGATAAAAAATTGCTGCTCTTTAATCTCGTCCAAAACTTCCACTGCCTGATTTGCAGTTTTTCCATCCCGTAGTTGGTTGTCGGCAACATCAAGAGCTCGCCAAGAAGGACGACTTCCAAACGATCCGCTTACATACCAAATTGGAACACTCCAAGAAGATTTATCACTCCAAGCCGTAGACCCGTGTGCGATTTTACCGATAGAGCGGGTATGATAACCGTGCGTCTTGAAATGTTGCGGTAAGGTCACAGCATTAGGCACCGTTTGTCGAAAGCGGGTGTAATTATCTTGTACCTCAGTTGTCTCGGGCCGCAATCCAGTAAGTATAGAGGCACGAGACGGGTTACAAACCGGATATTGACAGTAAGCACGGTCGAAAAGGGTGCCTCGTTCAGCGAGTCGGTCAATGTTAGGTGTATGTATCTCTGGATGATCATAGCATCCCAACAAGGGGCGCAGGTCATCCACTACGATGAACAACACATTGTATCGTTCCGCTGCCGTTGCCCTAAGGTTCGGCAACAAACCTATCGTGAAAGCTGCTGTGCCTACCTTTAAGCTGGTTGAGAGGAAGTCGCGCCGAGTACACGGACGTAAGCAATCAGCTCGTTCAATACTTGTTTCCGCCATTCATTTCCTCCAAAAAACTATTTGAGGATCACCATTTGGCGTGTGGCTTTAAATCCTCCCGCCTGTAGTGTGTAAAAATAGATTCCACTTGCGATGGGTTCTCCAGCAGCATTTCTACCATCCCAATACGCAGCGCGAGATCGCGTTCGATAGGTACCAGCCGTTTGAAAGCCTACCTTGAGTTGTCGAATAGATTGACCTTTTAGGTTATAGATGTGGATGCGGACATCTGCATCTCGCGCCAAATCGTAAGGTATCCACGTCTCAGGATTGAAAGGATTCGGATAGTTCGGCAACAGGGCAGTTTTCCTGGGGGATGCAGTATTGATCAGACGCTCTAAGGTAGTCATACCTTGCTTAAAAACATGAGAGCCGTCGCCCACCATGCGTGCCTCTGCAAGCCATTCACTTACTCGATCAAGATGTTCTGGAAGAATCTCGGCGCGTGTTGCGGGTGCCGCAGGATTACTGGATTCACCAAAATGTGCGGCAACGAGGAGCAGGTCAATGATGTCAACACGACCATCTTCGTTTACATCAACTTTCGGGTGCTCCAGCATTTCCACATCAAAACTGTTTGAGACTAAAATCATATCTTGGATATCAACAGTACCATCGTTATTTATATCCCAGGGTAACGTTTGTGGAACACGAATTTGTCCATGCATCTCAGGCAAAGCGGCTTGCCATCCAGCGTGAAGCTGCTCACTGAGATGTGATACAAGTTCTTCGTTTTCTGGGAAATCCACAATATTAACGGTCTCATTAGGGTCAGCGTAATAATCGTAGAGTTCTCGTCCATATTCACCGTTGTTGTCCCATTCGGTATATCGATATTGTCCGGTACGCATGGAGTACCCATCCACAGAAGTACTATTCAAGGTTCTCACCAATTGGCTAAAGGCGGCTGCTTTCCATTGTCGTGCCGGTTCTTCTATAACAGGTACCATACTAACCCCCTCAACTTCTGTTGGAATAGGAAGCTGACAGGCATCACATAAAGTAGGATAAATATCAATCAGTTCAACTAAGGCATCTGTTGTGGTCCCAGTATGGGTTTGTTTAGGCATGCTAACTATCAACGGTGAACGGACAGAATCCTCAAAAAGCGTGTTTTTTCTCCAGAGCCCATGTTCACCGAGATGAAAGCCGTGGTCACCCCAGAAAGCGATGACCGTATTTTCGGTGAGATTTAGGACATCTAATTGATCTAAGACGCGTCCGACCAAGGCATCAATATAACTAACATTTGCTGCGTATGCCCGAGTCAATTCCAGAGTTTTTTCTTCAGAAAACGGAGGATAATTTGAAATATCTTGGTACGCTCTCATACCTTTAGGATTAGAAGCTATATTTGGGGCATTTCTTGGAAGGCTTGAACCAACTGGTAATTTGAAGTCTTGCGTGGTGTATAAATCAAAATATTTTCTCGGGGCATAGAAAGGTAAATGAGGCTTGTTGAAACCGACTGCGAGGAAGAATTGTTCGTCTTTAATTTCAGTGAGAACTTCTACAGCAGCGTTTGCAATTTTTCCATCTTCAAGTTCATCATCATCAACATTAAGTGCCTGCCAAGAGGGAGAATTTTCCTTATTAATGTATTTCCATCGCTCCCGCCAAATTGGTTCACTCCAAGAGAGTTCATCTTTCCATGCTGCATCACCATGAGCAATTTTTCCAACGGAACGAGTATGGTAGCCGTGGTCTTTGAAATGTTGGGGTAATGTCACAACCCCCGGGAGGACCTTACGAAAATCTGTGGGATTATCATAGATCCGAGTTGTATCCGGACGCCACCCTGTCAGTACCGAAACTCTGGAAGGATTGCAAACTGGAAATTGACAATAGGCGCGGTTAAACAGTGTCCCCTGTTTGGCAAGCCTGTCAATATTTGGCGTGTGCATTTCTGAATGCCCATAGCATCCAAGCAGAGGTCTTAAGTCATCTACCGCTATGAACAACACATTGTATTGTGCCTCAGCGTTAACTTTCAGTTTAGGTAAAAGAGCTGTTGAAAGTGTGGCTGCGCCTGCCTTCAAACTCGTTGATAAGAAATCTCTTCGGGTAACCTGTCGTGAGAGTATC
>JAPPDN010000586.1 GCA_028824575.1 Candidatus Poribacteria bacterium
AGTATTTCGAATGGCGCGTCTGGGTTCAAACGTCCCCCCACTGTCAGAATGATCAACCACGCTCCATCGGACGAACTTCCAACCGGCTTCGTAGGTTTGCCGACAGCTCTCGATGAGTGCATCAATTGATCCACCGCCGTTGTGTGGGTAGCAGACGACTTTGTCTCGCGTGCGTCCGCCCAAGAGTTCGTAGACGGGGACGTTCAGTGCTTTGCCTTTGATGTCCCAGAGTGCGATATCTACGGCACTTACCGCTGCGGATTGGACGACACCACCGGGGAAGAAGCCACCACGAAACATCACTTGCCATAGGTGTTCAATCCGAAACGGATCTGCGCCGATAAGGAACGGCTCAAATGAGCGGATGACTTCGGCTAAGGCGAGCGCGCGGCGGCGTAATCCGCCCTCTCCGACACCGTAGATACCAGCGTCGGTTTCGACCTTCACGAAAAAGTGACCGCTTTCCGAAACAAAAGATTTAATATTCGTAATCTTCATAATTTTTTAACGATTGGGTTTTCGCTCCGTTTTTTCCGTTTTGACCAACAACTTGTGCCTTTCTCTATTATATTGGGAGTCGAGTTGTTGATCAAAAAAACGGGTTTCCGCTAAGTTTCAACAATATTGGTTATGGTTAAGTTGTCTAAGAGTCAAAGAAATTATAGTTAGACTGAGCGAAGTGGAACTCAATAGGCTCTTACACCGCATCCAATGTTGGCGTGTTGTCCTGACAGTAGACCGGACGGAAGAGTGTTTGGCGTTTGAACGGCATCTGTTCAAGGTGGTTTGGGTGTGGTTCCCACTTATGCCACTTGTTTCCAACGGTATTGTAGCAATTGAAAATCGCGACCCGATCGACTTCTTCATCTGTCCACCTCGCACCTGTATGTGTGATTGCCTCTGTGAAAACCAACATGGAGCCAGCAGGACAGGTATAGTCTTCCCAGAGTGGTGAATTGCGATCCACCGTTGACTTCGGTGCTGGGAACGCGCCTTTATGGCTACCGGTGAGGAACATCGTTCCACCACCGCCTTCTTTGACTGGATTGAGTTCCCAGACGACGCGCGTTAATCCGCTATGTGCGCTATCGTGGTGTAGGTGGTATGTGTGTGAGTTGCCCGGGAAGTTGAGCATACCGCGCCCACCGTGCGGTTGGAAGTTGTCGTGCCCGTTTGCTCGGATGGTTAGGAACGTGCCTTCAAACCGGAATCCGTAGCAGTTCTCATTGGCATAACCGGAGGTCAGAAATTCGTTCATGAATCCCAATACAACCGGATGGTCTGTTAGCGATTCGAGGGGACCGCCGATGGAAGAACGATGGTGTTCAGGGATTGATTCGCGGTCCTGGTTGAGTTGGTAGCAGAACTCGCGCATCTCTTTAACTTCGGTTTCGCTGAGTACGCCTGGGAACAGGAGCCACCCGCGGGTATCAAAGAGAAACCGTTGTTCTTCGGTAAGTGGGATCGGTGGTAGATTGTCTGCATTTGTCGTAGGGTTCGGCATAGTTTTCTTCCTTAGAGGAATAGTTGTCAGTTATCAGAGCGATTTTTTTCTGAGAAAAAATCTTGCCTCGCAGTGAGAGTTGCCAGAAGAATAGTTGTCAGTACGGTTTTTCTGCGAAAAACCTTTCAGTCTGCCTTGCAGTGAGAGTTACAAGAGACGTTAAATTAATCAGTATCCCCTCTTAACTGAAAACTGAAAACTGATAACTATTCATACAGACGTTCGTCTTCGAGTGATAGCCATGTGCCGTAGTCGCGCGGCATCTCTTTTATGTCGCCTAAACCGGCTTCGGTACGCCATTGTAATAGCGGATGCTCTCGGTTTTTCTGGGGTAATTCAACACGTGTGCCGTGAACAGCAGATTCAAAAATCGCCATTAGAATCTCAATGACGTGGCGACCCTCTTCGCCGTTAGACTCGTGTTCTCGGTCCTCGTCTAATGCGTTTACATACTCTTCAACGAAGCAGTAATCGTCAGCGTCTGCCCCTTTATTCGGATCAAAATGCTCTGGATAGATAGAAGGGAGTGCTTCCCACTGGTCGTGTGTGCCATCAGGGACGAAATGTGGTGTCGATAGCCACCACGAACCTTTCAGTTCCGACCAGATGAGTCTACCTTCAGTGCCGTAGAGTTCCATCATGTACGCATCGGTATCAACCTTCGGGAATCGATGCTGGATAAGCGTCCCGGTGACATTGCCGTCGAATTGGAGTGTTGCTGTAACGTATTCGCCCGCGACTGTTCCCATACCTGCTGGTGAGGGCAGCACATCGTCGTGTCCGATGGCGCGTCCACCCACTGTTGCTTGTGTCACGACGCTTCGGCAGTGTCCACCGAAACGGAGCATGTTGTTGACGACGTGCGTTCCGATGTTCATTAACCCGTAACCGGCGTAGTAGCCTTTCCCGCTGGCGTAGATGTAGCGGAGGTCGCCGATTTTTCCTTCGTCTAAGGCTTTCGCGACCGCATGCATTGATGGACTCGTGCGGCGTTGATGATGCACGGCGACGCGAGCGTTTTTCGCTTTCGCCTTTGCCAGCACCTCATCCGCTTGAACCAGATCGATACAGAGCGGTTTCTCTACCTCGATGTTCACGCCGTGTTCAAGGACACGCATGCAGAGTGGATGGTGTGCCTCTGTTGCCGTGGGGATCGCAACAATATCGGGAGCCGTCTGCCGGATCATCTCGTCTAAATCCGTGAAGTGTGCTGAGACGTTCACGATGTTGCCGAGGGTGTCTAACCGCTCTTGGACGAGGTCACAGAGTGCCACGATTTGGGTGCGCGGATGTGCGTGGTATGCCTTTGCTGCCGAGGTGCCGCGGCTCCGACACCCCAGTATGGCAACGCGATAAGTTTTCATAATTTTTAACGATTGGATTCCCGCTCGGCTTTTTCTGCCCTTCCCAGTAACGGGTGGGGACCCTTGTCAAAAGCCGGTTTGCGATGAGTCTCAACCGTCCTTGTAACGATTAATTTTGTTTAAAGTCTCGAACTGGTTCTGATAATGATATGATCATATTAGCCTGTTTAGATTTTGCTGTCAAGTTTTTTGTAGGTTTATTCCTTTAAAATGTTACACCAGTGTAACATTTTGTGTATAAAGGTCATCGGCAGAAAACCCAGTCCCTGTAAGGGTTCAGAGGCATTTTTGGGGTCAGGTTTCCTCGGTGAAAAAAATAATTTTTTGAAAAGTGTAACATTTTCCTAAGCCATTAATTGTTAGGCATCGGATGTGCGAATATTGTCTGAATGCAGATCGCATTTGGGCGTGTACGCCGCAAGTCGCGGATTTGCACGGATTTATCAGATTTCGCGGATTTTAGAGTTCTGTGTATTGAAAGCATTTCATAGCGTGTTGGATTTTATTCTGTAAGTCGTTTTCTACTGAGAATTTGGATATAATTCCATCTTAAAAGTTACCAAATGGTAACTTTTTTCGTTTTTTGTAATTTTACAAATATGATTGTGAACTCTGTCCCTGTAAGGGTTCAGAGGCATTTTTTGTCCGATCTCCCGCTGACAAAAAATGTTACCAAGGAAAGTGTAACATTCAGCGGTTGGGCGACAAATTGTTTATCTGAAATGTCCCTTGTTCGTAGATTGATGTAATACCGTCTCCTTTGAAAATGTTATGAGATATTATACTCTATATACAAAGTGAGGGTATGAGTTTGGATAGCTGTGTAAGTTTTTCGGTGTGCGATACCTTAGTATGTCCTCGTCAATCGTCCAGATCTGGTAAAACAAATCTACCTGTCTTGAGTAAGCTTTCACGAATGAGTTCTGCCTTGCGATGTACACTTTCATCCCCGCTTTCACGTCCTGCTTTCAGGATGACTCTTACTTCTTCTGCTAGAATGTAGGTGGTATTGGCAGCTATCTTAGCGAGGCATTCAATTACCTTTGGTGTATGGTCTGGAAGCATATCACAAAGTGTCCCTAGTCGAGTCGGTTTGTCTCTTATCTCATTTTCACAGACATTCAAAATCTCAGAATATGTGTCCAATCGCCATTTAGCGTCTAGACACTCAGCTTTTAGCCATGAGGTAAAGTGTTGCAGTTCTGTCGGCTCTCCCTGTTCAAAACGCCACTCAAAGAAGGCAATTATTCTATTTTTTAGGTCTTGATCTATCTGTTCCTTACTATTCTGTAAACCACGCCCAACATAGTTAAATAAATTTGCCCAGAGCGATGGCTTATTTTCGGTTTGCTCGTAGAATCGTTCAAGTAGGCTTTCCGTCCCTCTGAGTGGATACATATCCCACGAATAGTAGGTAAATAGGTGCTTCCCAAGAACATCAATCGGTTCTCTGCCGGAGGGCTCAGCATTTTCAAAATGAGACAGATTTTGTAGGGCAAAATTAAAATCGTCTTGAAGAACCTTAAAAATAGGCTTGAATGCCTGATTGCAGAGCACGAAACTACTAAATGCCGCCGCCCACTCGGGAAGTTTACTCTGTGGGAAAAAGTCTGATTTGTGCTCAACTGCGCTTGTCTCATTGAGATAGAATATTCGATGGTAGTTTGCAGCTAGTTCTGCATATTCTGGTACTGTCAAAGGATACTCGGTTTCTTGAGCAAAGCGTCTTTCAAGAATCGCCGTTACTGTGGAAACTTTATGCTCCCGATCATACCTCCGTAACCAGAGACCGAAATTAATGAGTTCCTGTAGTGCGCGACTCCGTGTATTATTGATGCCCTCGGTAAGTGGATCATATCGATTCAAAATCACTGGTATATTTTTATCTAATCTCCAGTCAAATTGTGTACAAAGTGTTTCCAGCAATTTTGCCAGTTTTCCTTGGGCTGTAATCGGTACATCCACATCCTCTTCAAAACATACACCGATGAATGCCCCGATTGATCGCCGTGTCCTTGACCAGTCTGGATTTCCCCGAGATTCGTCGCTTCGTCTGTAACTTTCGTTGTGCTTTCTATCGGAATGTGTAAGCACCCATTCGCTAAATGCCAGCCACTCATCAAGTTTGTTGAAGTTCTTTGTCTTTACATCAGTTTGCATGGCATCAATCATCGCCCGAATGTAAATGGGACGTTCAATCTTTTCACGATTTTCCATCCAGAACTTCAGTCTGTACGGATTAGGAATAATTGACTCCTTGAAAACAGTCTGAAAGGTATCGGCAAGTGCTTCAACAGTTATTCTTACAAACAAGTCGCGTTCAGAAGATTTATTTTCTTCCTCCCAGTTATTTATGTGTGTAAGCAACTTTTCATCTGTGAGATTAGCAAGGTCTTCAGACGAGTACGGACTAAGATTGGACACGCTTCCACTCTTTATTGCAAATGGGGGATAGTCTTCATCGGAAATTGGATCATCGGCTTCACTTTCCAACTTCTGAAAGTAAGTTTTATACTCCCCAAACAGTACAGACGCGAACGGCGCAAGCTGCTGTCGATGGAAGTAATATTGGCGTTTCTGAAATTCCTCTTTGATGAATTCCTCTTTTGGCGGACCACTGCGGATGGCATCAAAGATTTGTATACGTTCCTCTTTGGTGAATAAAGTCTCACCGAAGTACTTACAGGCACTCCTTATCATTTGCTGGAATTCGTAAGAATGTTCCCATTGATGATAATCTTCGCGTTCCAGAATTAATTCCCGTATCCACGGTTTGGTTTGCTCATTTGGATATTGGGCATAAAGATGTTGACGTAAACGCTTGAAAATTTTCCCCTGTTGTTTTCGCAACAACTTGTCCAAATCTACAATTGCATCATGTGATTTTTCAAAGACCATTTCACAAGCAAAAGTCAGTGTATGAACAAGCGTTTTATCTGGGTTGCTATAATTTTTATCCGTTTCATACAAGCGAGCAAACCAGATATCAGAAAAATCTTGCTCTTTATCAACTCTATCCTGATGTGTTCGCAATCGAATCATATTTGCAGTAGTATCAATGAGAATAAGTGCAACCTGGTACGGTTCCTTTTTAGCAAGTGGATGGACCCCTTCAGACATCAGATCCCGATAATCCCAAAGCTCCACTCGGGATAAAGGATTAGGTAAAGTATCTTGATCTGTTGATTGTGATTGATCGGCGAGCGTAACAAGAACCTTTAAAAGTCCCAATGCGTCTGATGTTTGATTTTCTGCAGTCCAATGTGCCAACAACTCAGTGTATTTATACGGCAAAAACTGATGACCTATACCTGTATATTCAAGTATCTTGGGCTTTAATTTTGTAGATTGTTCTCCTTGGAGCTGCAACGCGATGTCCAAAATCCCATCATAAACTCTTGGGTTATTAATTTTCGGAAGTTGTAGCACAATTCTAATGACTTCGTTCGGGGCGTGACTGGAGATTTTCGCCAGATAACGTATTGGCCACCAAAACGGAAAAATCACAGAGCCATCATCAGGTAGGTGCGCCTTTGGCGGATTGGCAAAATATCCTTTTTTTTCAAGGAAAGGCAACCACGTGACATCTGATTTTTCGGATATTTGCGTAAAAAAGAATACAAAGTTGGCACCTCTACGCTCAATTAGTGAAAACGTGCGTTCAACATCGCTCTCAGACCTGTCAGGGTGCCTTAAAATCGTCTGAATTTCTTTTTGATCTTGTGCGGTGATCAGGGCAAGCAGGTCGAAAACCATACCTTCCAACTCCTCTAAGCAGTTGTGAAATTCTTCAACGTCTGGATTCCTTTTGTGATGGGCAAAGCCTTCTAATCTATCCCATAAATTGAATAATTGGTTTCTTTTTGCTTCTTGAATTTCACTGTCCAATCGATCTACCATCGGATCAATAGTAGCAATTGCTTGCTGTATCTGTTTTCTCCGATTTGGCTGCTTATTGAGTTCAAGATATTCCTCAACTTTTGTAAGTGCCTTGGCTAAATTTTTATCAATTTGTCCACCTTTCCAGCCTTCTGAGCAGCGTTTTTTGGATTTTGAAATAAGGTCGTTTATATTGCCGCGCAGATTGTGAAAGTGAGATGTATTTGATCTGACATCATTTCCGTGAACGATCCATGAGAGTTTTTCGAGCAGCTCACGTAGGGACTGGGCAGCCTGCGAGATACGATCAGGATTGTAATGGTTATTCAATGCGTAAAGTGCCCCCAGATACCACTGGCTCAGCGGATATTTTTCTGTTTCTTTGCTCTGTAATGCTTCTAATACATCTTGCTGTTTAGTGGTTAGTATCAATGGCTTGGAAGCATTATTCCCTTCAATTGATTGCATTGTAATTCTCCATAGATTGGTAGGGTTAACCTAAGTTCGGTTAAACTTTTTTATCAGAAAATCCACTTCCTCCGAAGTTAAATCTGGAAACTCTGTGCTTATTTCTTCGCTGCTTATTTTTGGTAGTGAAGGTTGAAGACCACGTATCCTGCGCACACAGTATATATCCTTGTTGAGGAGGGGTGTCACTAGCTCTAACGCGCGTTTGTAACTAGGGAGTGTTGGTTGCCAATTAGGCTTATTCAGTTTTTTCGCCATGTAATAGGCAGCGAAGTAGCAAGCAACCCCTTCCTCAAAATTGTTGGCGTTCTGTCCACCCGATGGCGCGAGCAAATGGATTGTTTCATGAGCCATTTGATAGCATGCTCGAGACATGTCCATAGCAGCTGACGGGTCAAGTTGAATAATAATATGCTTACGATTTCCAGGGTACCAAATTCGGGGACCATCAGCCACGAATTCTATACCGAGGATGGTATACGAATAGTCCCGTGGTCCGAATAATTCTTCAGCCATGTAGAGCATATCCGATAGTCGAGAGGCTAATGTCCATGTGTAGCCATTAGGCAAGCACTGTGTAACTAACAGGTCATTATTAATATTAATCTATTGCATGATTTATTCCTTTTGTAAATATGAGGACCTATGCGATTTTTCCATGAGAGCCTATGTATTGTATGCCGCTGATGAGGTTTCAAACCTCGCCAACAAGGTGTTGCAAAAGTTATGAACATAACATACTTTAAGTATATCATATATTTGGTGGAAAGTCAAGGAAATATTCGGTTTTTAGTCGGTCCGCTTACGATTTATTTTTTGGACTTATGTCCGTTGTCTGGCTAAAGACATATAGTGCCTTTGGAGATCACTCTTGCAGTGGTATTGCAAGACCTCAATAGTAAGGGCGGGGTGAGGCACTGGAACCTCACCCAACATTGCTTATTGGATCAAGGTTGGGAAGAATCGCGTGTGAGTTCTTCAAAAACTCTCGCAAGTGAATATTCTTTGAGGTGATAATGGGGCAGTTGGAAAGGGACGTGTTAGGATTTGTCGGGATTCATCTTTAGGTTGGTTTTCGGTTTCCACTCGCGGATGAGTTCGGTTTCCAATAACACTGTTTCCTCCGCATCTTCTGTGAATTCTACTGAAAATTGGATGATCGGTCTAAACATCCGGAGTTGTGAATGGAGTCCGTCATTTTGTGCGTTTGAATAGTGTTGCAGCAATCGTCTTCGGACGCAGGTTGTGGATTCTCCGACATAGAGACATTCATTTCGATCTTCGGTACCGGTTTTTCGCCATAGAACGTATACGCCAGTCCGTCCAGTCGGCAATTGCAGGATTTCCTCGCGCGTGAAAGGACGTAGATTGCGTTTGAGTTGATACTGTAGGACGTAAGGGGTAACTGTGTCACGCATGAGATACTTTCCATTGGTGAACGGTACGTAGAGTGTGTCTACTACTTTTAAACGTCAAACTCTGTCTGTTCTGGTGAACCCATTGATTGGGAAATATATTGCCATTGGGTTACGAGGTTATTATAGTGTGACGCGCTCTCAGCATCGCCGCGCGCCTCGTAGTAGGCGTACAACACGCGCGCCAAACGCTTTGCGGATTCGTGATCATGCATGGCGCGTGCAACGGCGGTGCATCCAGAAATGCCGCCGCTTTTCTCTACGCCGGATAGATGCCACATCATCCTTAGACAGCCTTCCCATGCTGTCATGTTCTCGCTGTTGTCGCGCTCGGCGTATTCTTCGGGTTTCAATAGTCGAACCTTACTGCGTGCCGAAAGCAGCACCTTGTCATGCATAGCGGTGATGTCCACATCCTTTGCTTTTGAAAGTCCCTCAGCATCCCCGAAGTTTCCCTCTGTGTAACCGTGCTGCTGAAGCCACGTCAAGCAAAACTGGCTCTCTGGATCTAATTCGCCTGTCTCCTTCTCATGATAAGCGGTAATTTCATTGTTGATATGCATGAGCACCTCACGTATTGGCACAATCTCACCACTGATTCGCGTCACTTTGCTATGGCGGGAGTAGATCTCCATCCCCGGTCCGATGGCAGCTTGTGCTAAATCGACAGGTCTGATGTTTGTGGTACGCGTGAGCTTATTGAGCGCGGCCGGCATCTCCTTTTTCAGTTGTTGTAGAAATTCGGTTCGGGTTATAGAAGGCGCATTCTCTGCCCGCGGACGACAGACCAGCACAATGGAAGAGGCAAGGGCGTTTCTTTGTGTGTGGAGACCAGTCGTCCGTTCTGTGCGTATTGGCCAGGTGGCTACAACCTGAAAACCTGCGTTGACAATCGCTGCCAGCATTGTTTCCCATCCCGTGGAGGTTTTACCCTCCCGTTCCTCCTCTTGCTGTTTGTAGGCATAGAAGATAGAGGTAGGGAATTCAGTTG
>JAPPDN010000255.1 GCA_028824575.1 Candidatus Poribacteria bacterium
TTCATGCGCAGCGACGGCAGCACCGCCATGCCCAGTTCGCGCCCGCGCTGCACCAACGCTCCGTACAAATCGTCCCCCCGCTCGAAAAAGGCGCGGATGTTTTCAGTGTGACGCATAGTCTGTACTGAATCGTAGCGCCGCTCGGTCGATGCTCCGACTACATCCAACTGTTGCGACGGCCAGGGCACTTCGTGGACGCCAACGCACCAGCACAAAGCCCCCACTTGAGTATCGGCTAGCGGCGCGTACACTTTGTCGAGGAACTGCGCCAGCGATTGGGGATACTCGCTGTACCCGTGGGGCGCACCGTCCCAGTTGTACACAATGCCGTAGTTGGGCGCGGCCATTCGCTCTGCCATAGTTTCCTCCAGCGCGTTAAGTTGGTCCAGTAGGCTGCGCTGCATAGTTTATCAGGGCGACCGACCGGAAACCTAACGAAGAGAGGACTATCACACCATGAGCTGCTACCTCTATGTGCCGATCTCGACGGACAACCAATTGCTCGTCTTTGCCATGGATGCCGATTCGGGCCAGCTCGAACGCAAACACCAGATCACCTTGAGTAAAAGCGGCTTCGCGGTTGCCGCCGACCCCAAGTGCCAGTACCTGTACGTCGGCTTGCGAGACGGCGACGACCACGCCATTGGTAGCTACTCCATTGATCCATCCACCGGGGCTTTGACGCCCATCGGCGAAGTGCCGGTCGTAGCCATGCCCTGCTATCTATCGACCGACCACACGGGTCGCTTCCTTTTGGCGGCTTACTACGTCGGCGGCATGGCTACAGTCCACGCCATCGGCGGCGACGGCGCTTTGCAGAACCCGGCCGTCGATACCTACGAGACCGAGCGCTTTGCCCACTACATCGCCACTGATCCCTCCAACCGCTACGCCTTTGTCCCCCACGTCGAGTCAGCCAATTCGATCTATCAATTCCTCTTTGACGCCGATACCGGCAAACTAAGCCCCAACCCGGCTACGCCCATTCTGGCCTGCGGAGCGGGCGAAGGGCCGCGCCACCTAGCGTTCCACCCCCACCTCGACGTGGTGTACGCCGACAACGAGCAAGGCTCCAGCGTTACCGTGTACCGTTTCGACACTGACCAAGGCACGCTGCAAGCAGTGCAAACCGTATCGACCCTGCCCGACGAAGATTTTCCCGGCCGCTCAGCCAACAGCAACGCCCAGCTTCACATCCAGCCCTCCGGCAAGTCGATCTACGCCTCCAACCGGGGCCACGACAGCATCGCGATGTTCGCCATTGATCCAGCCACCGGCCTGATCCGCTCGCTGGGGCAACAGCCCGGCGAGGCCACCCCTCGCCCCTTTGCCATTGAACCCCAAGGCAAGTTCATGTACGGCGGCGGCGACGGCTCCACGCGGCTGGTCTCCTATCACATTGACGAGATCGGTCGCCTCGAACCCTTTGGCGCGCCCTACGAGTTAGGCGGCAGTACCTGCTGGGTATATCCGCTGCGAGTGGGTTAAAGGATTCGCCTAGGGAGAACGGATGCCATCATGCTATTCTACGACAACCTCGAAGAATTCATCGCTCAACAAAGCGCCCAACTGCAAAGCCTGAAACGGGCCAATATCCCCGAAGTCGGCGTCGTCCTCGAGGTCTTGGGACCCAACCAGGACCAAGACCGCAAAAGCAATCCGGGCGGCCACTCAGTCACCCAATCGGTAGAGCGCTTGGCCGTCGACTGCCACGGCATTGAAGGCGACCGCCATCGCGGCCTCACCCGGGCCTCCACCGGTCGCGAAGCTCCGCTCTACAAAAGGAGCCGCGCCATCATCGTCAACCGCCGCCAGCTATTCGCCGTCTCGCCGCACGAGTGCGCCCTCCTCAGTCAGCGCCTAGGCGTCGAAGTAACGCCGCAATTGCTCGGTGCCAATATCGTCATTGGCCGCGAAGACGGTGCCCCTTTCTGCCTTTCGAGTACCCCGGTCAATACCTATTTCGTCCTAGCTCCGGCCACCGCGACCCAACCACCGACGCCGCCCTTGGCCACCCTGATCCACTACGTCCAGCAAAAGGGTTGCAGCCTCACTGGCAAAGCCTTGGCCAAAGCCTATGACAATCCTTCGCTGACTAAGCAGTTCGTCGCCCACGCCGAGCACCATCGTGGCATTCTCTGCAGCGTCGAATATCCGGTCAAGAGGCCGATCTTTATAGAACGCGGCCAAAAGGTCTTTTTCCGCTTTCCCATGGGTTGCTGTTATTGACCTGAGCCAGTTTCGCGTTCCCTTCGCCTTTGTCGATCTTCACAAATCCTTTCCTTAATGATCAGATTATGTTCTGCAATCAGGAGTGAGCCGTGCTTGATTGCAGCGGTGGATTGGGGTATCTTGAGCACCTATTTGTCGGCTGATCTCCTCAACCTCCACTCTGGGGGCCGCGATGAGTTCTTCTCGCTTTAAGTCTCCTGCTTCGGATTTCGATCTCGCCGAATTGGTCCGTCGCCTGCGCCGCGGCCTTCTCCTGTCCTTGGCGCTAGCCGTCGGCCTCACGTTGGTTTTCATCGCTCTCAACCCCTTTCGACAAGTCGAGATCAAAGCCCCTCGGCCTCTCAGCACTAAATTCATCAAGCGCGAGCCCCGCTTGACCAAGCCCTTGGAACTGCGCAAAATCCCTAAGCCTAAGCGCCAACTAGCCCGCCGCCAAGTCCACTTGGCCGCCGCCCGCCTAGATCAAGTGCAGGCCACGACCAACTTCAATGTCCGCTCATTGATTTCCAGCCACGTCGGCAACTCGGGCATTAGCTTGTTCAAGCCGATTACCGATAACAATACGAATAGCCTTGGACTCGAGCCTAAGCTCGTCTCCACCTCGGTGACTAGCACGCGGACGCCGGAGCACAAAATCGACATGGCCTTGGAGATGCTCGATGTCAACAGCATGGATACTGGCCGCTACCGGGCCATGGTCGTCCAGGACGCCGGCGATCCCCAGGCGATCAAGGGCTTCATCAAAATAGCCCATGTGATTTCGGCCCGCGCCGTCACCGATCAAATACAGGGCTACAGCAATTTGAATCTGCGCTCAATCGATGCTTTGTGCGACGTCATCAATGAGTACACCGGACTTGAAGCCAAGTTTATCGGCACGATTACTTACGACGACAGACGCCTGCTCGAACTGCCTATTCTCATTCCCCAGGGGTCCCTCAACGAGAGCGAGATGGAAAACTATGCCCGCTATATGCTGTCTGGGGGCTTCATTATGGGAGGTTACCATCGCGAAGCCTTGGTAAAGTACGGCGGCTTAGTAGATGGGTATGATTTTTGGAAAGAACGCCTGCCTTTGGATCATCCCGTTTTCAATGCTTTTTTCGCGCTGAAAGGCGGTACTGGGGGCTTGGTTGACTGGCGGGACATTGTCAACGGATATTTTATCCGCGACCGGATGGTCGGCATCGACAACGTAGGCTGGGGCAGCAATCCGCGCTACAATCAGATGGCGGTCAACGTGATCGTCTATGCCCTGACCCAAGAAGGCTCCATCACCCAAAGACTCATGCAGGGAGTCAACTGAGGTCGGCCACGAGACCGGCCCGTTTCCTATACTCACAGAACAACATTTTCCCGAGAGATACCTCATGGCTATGACCGAAGAAGAACGCTTCCGCTTTGACCTCACCGGCTTTTTGGTGCGCCCCGCCATCTTGAAACCCGATGAAGTCGCCGCCATTGTCGATCAGATCGACCGCATCAAACACGACCCCGAATCGCTGCCGCCCGAACACCGCGATGTGCCCGGCGGTCCGGCCAGCGTACTGATTGACCATCCCCAAGTGGTCGATGTAATTCGGGAGGTAATTGGTCCCGATATAAGATTGGAAGGCTGTAGCTGCGTCTGGCGCAAAAAGGGCGAGGAGCACGGCGGGCTACATGGAGGTGGCCCCGGTCAAGCCGATCCCATTTTTGGCTATCGGGTGAAAAACGGGCGCATCCACGCCGGTATGGTGCGGGTTATTTTTGAATTGACTGATATCGCGCTAGAAGATCAGAGCACCCATTTCTTAATCGGCAGCCACAAGTCGGAATTCCCCATCCACGAAGACCACCTGTCGCTGGAAGAAGGCAAGCGCAGTCCCTTCCTCACCACGTACGCCTGCCCGGCCGGCAGCGCGGTCTTTTTTACCGAGAACTTGTGCCACGCTGGGCCAGTGTGGCACCGCGACACTCCGCGCGTCACCGTATTAAACGCCTATTCGCATTTGGCCACCCACTGGCACCGGCTGAAGATCCCCCCGGCGGTGCTGCACAGCCTGCCGCGCGAAAAGCAGGCTTATTTCCGCCAGCCCTGGATCGCCGATTTCCGCACCAGCCCGGCGACCCACAATACTACCGAGCGCTTCTTGGATAACGACGAAGCGCCTGTTGATACGGATCATAGGCCCTAGGGCGTCTAAATCAATTGGATTTGACCGACACAGAAGCAAACGATATTTTTCTGCCCCCTGAAGCCTGACGATTCCCCTGATGAAGCAGCCGGTTGAACAGGACACAGTGCAGCCAATTTTCTGGATTCTACTATGAATTACATACTTAATCAGACAAGTGAGGGTTGCCTTGCTCGATGATCCGAAGCAGGTCTCTATCGTAGATCTGTTTGCTGGGCCGGGCGGACTTGGTGAGGGCTTTTCTTCCTTTGATCATTCCGGTTATCATCCGTTCCGGATCAATCTCTCCATAGAAAAAGACGTCTACGCTCACAAGACTCTTGAACTGCGTAGTTTTTTTCGGAAGTTCTCTGCTAAGGAAGTTCCTGAAGCCTACTACGAATATCTGCGTCAGATAGATATATCGGAAAAGTTACGTCGTAAAACCCTGTTCGATAAATATCCTGAGAAGATTGAACAGGTTAAGGATGAAGCCCGGCTGGCGGAGTTGGGCGAGGAAGACCCCTCAACTATTCATGCTTGGATCAGTGCCGCTTTGGGAAAATCATCTAATTGGGTACTTCTTGGCGGTCCCCCCTGTCAGGCATACTCTATTGTCGGTAGAGTTCGTAACCAGCGTAACTCCGATTATAAACCAGAAAAAGACAAACGGCAATATCTATATATAGAATACTTACAGATTATAGCAGAACATCAGCCAGCCATCTTCGTGATGGAGAACGTAAAGGGGCTATTGTCGGCGACTTTAAATAATCAGCGTATCTTCGAGCGGATGTATAGAGATCTTCAGGAACCAGAAGAAGCATTGAGGCGCGAAGATCGTCCTGTTCACCGAGATGTTTTGCGAAAGCCATTTCGCTACAAACTCTATTCTCTTGTCAAATCCGGCAAAACCAGCAGTTCGAAGCTTTCTGATTTTGTAGTCCGCATGGAAAACTTCGGGGTTCCTCAGGCCCGTCATCGCATCATTGTTCTTGGTATACGTGAGGATATTGATATTGTTCCTAACATTCTTGAACCTAACGAGAGTTCAGTTCCCATCAAAAAGGTGTTGTATGGGTTGCCCCGTGTCAGAAGTGGACTTTCCCGTCAGGAAGATAATGCAGACTTTTGGATAAGCCGACTAGATGAAATGGCTAAAAGCCCTTGGTATATATCTTTAAAAAAGGGCGAACCTAGAAAAATTTATGAAAAACTAGTGTCTTCAAGAGAGAAAATACGGCGTCCTCGTGCCGACCGCGGAGACGAGTTTATCAAGTATGATCCAAAAATTGACTATTGCTCAGAATGGTTTCTCGATCCTCGAATCGAAGGGGTATGTAACCACAGCACTCGAACACACCTTGTCAATGATCTTTACCGTTATTTCTATACCGCCTGCTTTGCTCAAGTCAAACATAGATCCGCGCTGTTACAAGATTTTCCTGTTGATCTGCTCCCAGATCACAAGAATGTCTCGCTGAATGGGAGTGCTCCGTTCGCTGATCGTTTCCGAGTTCAGGTTAGTAATAGGCCGGCAACGACCGTCACTTCGCATATATCGAAGGATGGACATTACTACATCCACCCAGATCCGACACAGTGTCGGAGTCTTACGGTCCGGGAAGCTGCAAGACTTCAGACCTTCCCAGACAACTACTTCTTTTGCGGTCCGCGTACATCGCAATACATTCAGGTCGGTAATGCTGTGCCACCGCTACTTGCAAATAAAATTGCAGCCATTGTCTATGATGTGTTGGAAAAAGCCAATGTGAGGCGGTAAAATGAATTCCCAAGATTCGATGACCAGATACCTACAAAAGGACAATAATCATGTCTGGCTGGGCTGATGTCTTGTCGGACATCGAGCATAGGCATCCTTTCCTTACCAAATTGCATGTGTGCGGCACAGAGAATTATTCATCTCCGCTCCCCGCAGTTATTCAGACCAGTATCGACATTGCCGACGGCCTTCTGGCAGAGGAGACGGATTTTAAACGTTTGGCAATGACCTTCCCTCTCCTTCTCGACTGTCCAGAGTGGATAGCCGTGGGCTGTTCCCTTGCAGCTATAAAAAGAGATTTCCAGCCTGCCATAGAAAATTTGGCACCTTTTTCACCGGGCCAAAAATTGCTGTTAGACGGCAAATATGTCGTAGAATACATAAAGGAAGAAACCCTTCATGGAACCCAGTTATTATGGATGAAGACGAGTGCAAAAAGCAAAGCTGGACAGAGGTCTCCAGACACCAAGAAAGGATTCCGGATTGGTCAACGATTACGTTTTCAACCCGTTGATTCAAAAAGAAAATTGACGCCAGTAGAGAATATAGCGTCCCCATCGGACCATATCCTTGACCAACTTCTTGGCATAAGCTCTTTTGGCAATCGCTCTATTTTTAAAAATAAAGTAGTGCTTGTCTCCCGACTAACAAGAGTACGTCAATTTGCTGAAAAGACTTACATCGTTAGTCATACACCTCAAGGACAGTCAGTTCCATTACGCGATTTATTTCAGTGGGGTGGTATTACTATAGAAGGTGAACTCGGCCAGTGGGGTACTAAACAGGTTGATGCAGAGCCAGTTCTCGCTATAGCACCTGATCTGTTCGCACTTCGGCAGTATCTTTCCAGCTCCAACTGTCAATCGTCAGATGTACTGATCATTCTTGACAGTAGCCTTCCGTTCGCTAACGACCTCCAGATACTTGATGAAGTCCTTGACGAAGGATATTCTGTCTTTGCTATAATGGAAAACCGGTCCCTAAATGATCTCAAACATCTTGAGGATCGAAATTTCAGATCTTGGGAGTGGTCAGGGTCTGAACTGGAACAGTTCGAGTCTATCGAAAGCATTGACTCGTCCAATTTGCAGATACCCTTCCGTCATTTTCATCGCATAGTTCAGAATTATAGTGCTAGGCAAATCGAGGAAGTAATATGTAATTGCCCAGACTTAGATAGTGCAGCAGATAAATTGCAGACATTCTCGAAACAGTGCTATTCTGATGATCCCGAGCTCAGGATCATTGAAGGCAAATTTTATCATTGTCTGCTCAATCTTTCTCGATTACTTCGTCCGCTTGGTCTTGTGGCTGGAATCGACAAGGATAAGAGCTTGAAAGAACTCCTTGAACAGATACAACCCTATGTCCAAAGTAAGGAGATATGGCTGGGAAGAGATGCAGTAGCTTTAGCTCATGAGTTCATAAAAGAAATAAAGACTCTCATCGAAAACCAGAATTGCATCTTGGATAAGATAACTATACTTGAGGAGATACTACAAAACAATACTCAAGGAAATCAAAGTGCTATTGTTCTGACGGATGCTTCTGAGGTGCCGATTACGGAGAGCTATTGGCAGGCTATCCTTCCCAACAGTCTCAACCAAGATGAAATTTGCTTTGTTTCGCCATCTGGATTTAACCTCGATAAGGGTTTTGACCATCTCGTCGTGTGTGGATGGCTTGGTGCAGACCGTATGCTCGAATTATTTGATTCCTGTATTGCACCGTCCATCACCGTCCTTCTGTATCCTTTTGAACAGAAATGGTTTCGCTCAGTAGTAAGAAGATGGCATAAGCAAAAGAAACCTGAGCTCACTGTACAACAGAAAGCAAAAATTCTCCAGACACAAACAGAAGCCCTGCTTTTCACACAAGGGTCTAAAGAGAGGAAACTACTTACTGCAGACTCTGAATCCGACTTTGACGTTGCAGATTTTGAACTTCGTCTACATACCTATCGATATGCCCAACCATCGATTTCAGGAGAAATGAGAAAAAAGGCACGATTTATCGCTTTTTCTCAAGATATGTTCGCTTACTTGCTCCCAAATCATAAAGTACCTGTAGTTACAGATTTTATCGCTGGCTATGCTGATGAATCAGCAGAAATTCCTTCTAGAAATGCCTCGCAGCTAAGAGTCGGTGATTATGTAATCTTCTCAGAAGGTTCAGACAGCGACCTTCTACGAGATCTTGCGGATAAGGGACTTGCCAAGGCAGGTAAGGGTGGGTATAGAGAGATAGCCAGTTTGTGGAAACAGGCACTTAGACAGTTCGTCTTTGTGCATCCGGATTATTTTGAAGGAGCTTTGATAGAGCTATGGGATGAAGGGCTTAAATGCACTGAAACCACAGTCCGGAGATGGCTGAACGACGAACATCTCATCGGTCCTCGTAATGAGCAGGACATAGAAATTATTGCTAGAGTGAGCAGCGATCAAGAACTGCAAAAGCAACTTGACTATGTTCGACGAGCAATCAAGGAGGTTCGTGGTGCTCATCAGCAAGCAGCCTATTTTCTTGCTCAGAAGCTCATTGCTCAACTCCCTTCTCTGTTAAAGCAAGGGCTTTCCAAATCTCACACGATTGAGATTGAAGATATTGGGCAGGCTCTTGTGATCTGTATTGAATATATCGGTGAGGAGGATATAGAGGTTCCTGTTACTAAGGTCAATCGTCTACTCAAGGATGAGTTCTAATGGCTCACATGATTTCGATTCTTGATTCGGTACAAAAAGGAAGATCAATAATCTATTCTCAGAAAGTCATTACAAGGAAATAAGCGGAATGAGAGATCAAATCATAAAATTCTTACATGCCGAACTGATTGGCCCAGATCCAATTCCCCCAGACATCCAAGATAATGGTGAAGAGATCCTTATCACCGATCCGCCCCGGTTACGTTATGGGGCTGGTGTGCTTTTCCCACAGGGTGTATCCACTGAAAAATCTGAGGACGTAACTAGCGCAGAAACGACTGGGTTTGAAGTAGAAGTAGAAAAAGGAGAAATGGACATTGATGTCAAGGAGGGGAGTGAAAAGCGTGAAACTATTGAGGACCAAAGTGCCGAGGAAATTACTGCATTGACTAACTCTTACCTGCCTTCTGCCATTGGTTTCAGTTGTCTGACTAACTTACCGGAATCTGGCTTTCTTGTTGAAATCAAAGCCGGAACCTATCATGCAGAACCTCGGGAATACACAACGAAAAGCGGTGAGACGAGAAAAGGGCGTCAGTTTCTTCGAACGCCACTCGAATGTACCCTAAAAGTTCCTTCTTCTGACCTTGATGGCGAGGACATTCAAACATGGTCAGGGAGAGTCAAAAATAACGGAGGTGAAGACATAAATCTTCAGATCCGGATTCTTAGAAGCGTTTTTAAAACCCCTTTTGTTGTTTGGATTTGACGTTGGCGTACTCACC
>JAPPDN010000673.1 GCA_028824575.1 Candidatus Poribacteria bacterium
GTCGTCATCACAGATGAAGCACATCGGAGTCAGTACGATACACTCGCCTTGAACATGCGTACCGCGCTCCCCAACGCCGCATTCATCGCATTTACGGGTACACCGCTTATGGTTGGCGAAGAAAAAACAAAATCGGTATTCGGCGATTACGTGAGTGTCTACGACTTCAACCAATCTATTGTGGATCGCGCGACCGTGCCACTCTACTATGAAAACCGTGTGCCTTCGCTACACTTGATAAATGAGGACTTCAACGAAGACATCGAACAGGTCCTTGAGGATGCCGAACTCGACGAAGCACAAGAGACAAAGCTTGAACACGAATTCGCCAGAGAGTATCATCTTATCACACGGGATGAGCGATTGGAAACCATCGCCGAAGATATCGTTAAACACTTTATGGGTAGAGGCTATCAGGGGAAAGCCATGGTTATTTCGATCGACAAAGCGACTGCCGTCAAAATGTTCGACAAAGTGCAGAAATATTGGAAGCGTTTTATTAACCAACTGAAATCCGAAGTAGCCACACGACGCGGTAGTGAAAAGGTCTACTTGCAAGAGCGGATCCGCTACATGGAAGAAACCGACATGGCAGTCGTCGTTTCCCCGGGACAAAACGAAATTGACGAACTCAGGCAAAAAGGCGTAGACATCACACGGCATCGCTCCCGTATGAACACAGAGGATTTAGACACCAGATTCAAAGACCCCGATGACCCCTTCCGACTTGTCTTTGTCTGTGCGATGTGGATAACGGGTTTCGATGTCCCTTCCTGTTCCACGATCTACCTCGACAAACCGCAGCGAAACCACACTTTGATGCAGACCATTGCCAGAGCGAATCGCGTCTACGGTGATAAAAATAACGGCTTAATTGTTGACTACATTGGCGTTTTCCGTGATCTTGAAAAAGCATTGGCGATTTATGCTACAGGTGCGGATCTGGAAGGAAACCAGAAACCGATTGCTGATAAGTCAGCACTGATTGAAAAACTCCGAGCGGCGATCGCCGAAATCACCGAATTCTGCCGAGGTCTCGGTGTCGACTTAGATAATGCCCAAACGGACGATGCATTCCAAAACATCGCCCAAATCAATGACGCAATGGAACGTATCGTGATTAACGATGAAACCAAAAAACGCTATCTACAACTCGCAACGAATGTCACCAAACTATACAAAGCGATTCTACCCGATCCGGATGCCCATGAATTTACCAGAACCTGTCAACTTATCCATATCATCGCGCAGAAAATCAGAAATTTAACACCACCGGCTGACATCTCCGAGGTCATGACAGACGTTGAGGAGGTGTTGGATCGGTCCATCGCACCTGAAGGCTATCGCATTCAACTACCGGCTGAGGGATATGATCCGGAGCCGATAGATCTAAGTCAGATTGATTTTGAACAGTTAAGCGAGCGATTCAATACACAGCACAAACGCGTTGAAGCAGGGAGACTCAGAGGAGCAATCAACAGCAAACTCAGCGCAATGATCCGTCTCAACAGGAGCCGCATGGATTATCAGGCGAAATTTGAGCAGATGATCACAGAATACAACGCGGGTACGATTGGTGTTGCGGATTATTTTGAGAGGCTTTTTGATTTCGTTAATGATCTCAACGAAGCAGACCAACGCGCCCGTACTGAGGAGCTCTCTGAAGAAGAATTGGCGGTGTTTGACCTTCTAACACAACGCGAACCTCATTTAACGGCTCCAGAGCGGAATGAAGTGAAAGATGCCGTGAAGGAAATGCTTGAGACACTCAAACGAGAAAATTTAGGCTTGGATTGGCGGAAACATACACAAACACGTGCACAAGTCAGGCTTGCTGTTGGAAATATACTGGATAAAGGGCTGCCTCAACCTTACACACCGGAACTGTTTAATCAGAAATCTGAAGCGGTCTATCAGCACATCTACGACTCTTACTACGGTGAGGGGAAAAGCATTTATCCGCAAAGTTAAAGGCGCGGTTTCAAACCGCGCCTATCTATACTGAAACACTCCGATTATTATCCAATCTCGCCGATCTCAATTAATCGCGAACCCAATGACAATCGATCCCCCAATGACAATTCTGGGTGTGGCAAGTCCCCGAACAAGGGACGGAAATATCCTGTCCCCTCTGGCGACATCTGGTACCGCTCGGCATCGTAGAACCGCAGGTCCAGACTTCTTCGGATGACGTGGCCGGATGCATCCCGCTTTAAGACTTGTTCTAACGGCAACAGTGTCGGTTCAATCCCCACCTCGGTCCGCGTAATCGTTGCAACACCGTTGAACATCCCGTCTGAGAGTGCTTGCACCGCCATAGCACCCGCCTTCATAGCGATGTCTCTATCCAACGGTATCGGGCTGCCACACCTCTGGAGGTACCCAAGGATCAAGGCACGGAACGCCGACTCCGAAATATCTGGGAGACGTTTCTTCATGGCTTCAACGATAATCTCTGAGCATCCGCCCGGTTTCGTATGCCCGAAAGCGTCGAGCTCCGCTTCCGATGTAATCATCAGTTCGCCATCATCATTCCGAATACCCTCCGAGACGACGACAATAACATTGCCTTGTTCGGTGTGTTTTTCACGGATCGCTTCCGCCAGTCTATCCGGTTGATACGGTATTTCTGGGACAACGATCAGGTCCGCTTGCCCGTAAGCAGCAGATAACGTTAGCCACCCCGCGTCTCTACCCATCGCTTCAACGACAATCACACGGTCATGGGAATAGGTCGTTGTCCGTAAGTCTCGGACGTAGTTGATAACGCTATTTGCGGATGAAGGGAAGCCGGGACAGAAATAGTTCACCATTTTAGAGTAGTCAACAGCGTCCCCCTCTGGTGGATTAACACCGACATCGTTATCAATAGTTTTCGTCACGAATGTGGTTGTAAATTGATCAGACAGTGCTGTGCCAACCGTTAAGGTATCATCTCCACCAATTGGAATGAGACCACTAATGTCGAGTTTTTTAAGATTATCTACTGCCTCGTCTAACTTATTATCTTTAATCAGGTTCGTGCGTGAACTCTTTAGAAGCGTCCCTCCTCTATTTTCATCAATCAGATCGGGTGTCAGCGTAAAGTAGCGTCCTCCTTTCAAAACACCGCGCCACCCTTCCATGAATCCGATGAGTTCAAAACCGAGTTCCTCGGCTTTCAGCGCGATGCCTTTAAGGGTAGCGTTAAGCGCGCTCGTATCGCCACCCCCTGTTAAAACACCAATCTTTTTTTTCATCTAAAACTCCTTTGTAATATAAAATAATAACTACTTAACGACTTCAAGAAGGACCGGCTTATCCAAGGCGAGTGCTTTTTCAAACATCGGTTTAAAATCGTTTGGGTCTTCGACCCGTAATCCGACAGCACCGAAGGATTCAGCGAATTGCACAAAATCTGGATTCACCAACTCAACACCGATGCGTTTACCGAACCGTCGTAGCTGCCCGCGCTCAATTGAGGTGTATTGATTATCGTTCATCACGAGTGTCACAACGGGTAGGTTGTACATGACTGCTGTAGCAAGATCCGGACACGTCATTAGAAACCCGCCATCACCGCTCAGCGCGACGACTTTCCGTTCTGGATAGGCGACTTGCGCACCGATAGCACCCGTCAATCCGATGCCCATTGCCACAGAGACACCGGAGAAGATGTAAGTCCCTGGATGATAACAAGGGAAATGTGGCAGCGCACCATAGCCAGTGATGTTAACGTCAACCGACAAGATGGCATCACGGGGCATCACATCGCGCATCTCCTTGAGGATCCGAGGGCGTTCAGTTGCCATAAATTGGCGGCGTAATTCGCGTAAGCCTTCCCCCCAACCGTCTGTCCGTTTCTCATCACTCAGCGCGGCGTTCAACTGACGTAAGACCAATTTCGGGTTCGCACCGATGCCAACTGTGGCGGGATATTCCTTGTGAATCTCGTCAGGGTCGGCTTCAATATGCAACAGCGGTTGTGGAATCTTGAGGCTCCAGTTACCGGTATCGCGATAGTTGAATCGGGTGCCAACGGCAACGATTAAGTCGGATGCATTCATCGCTGCTTGGGCAACGCCATCTCGAAAAATACCGATGGAATGTGGCGAGTCTTCCGGTACTGAACCTTTTCCAAAACCTGTCATCACGATGGGTGCATCCAGCAGCTGCGCGAACGCAAGTATTTCTTCAGTGGCGCGTGTGTGATTGATGCCACCGCCTGAGATAATCAGCGGACGCTCCGCTTTACTGAGGAGGGCTATGGCAGCATCAATATCTTGGGGAGCTGCTGTCGTCTGAATACCGTTGTTCCGTGGCGGGATGGGGAGATCGGCTTCTGCATCCAACGCATCTTTCGCCAGTTCAATCAGTACAGGTCCCGGTCTCCCTGAACGGAGCGCGCTAAAACTCCGGTTGATAGCAC
The DNA here is from genome assembly GCA_028824575.1 of Candidatus Poribacteria bacterium. Classification (GTDB taxonomy): domain Bacteria; phylum Poribacteria; class WGA-4E; order WGA-4E; family WGA-3G; genus WGA-3G. The sequence goes on from JAPPDN010000673.1 coordinate 4,409, forward strand.
CCGGAATCTGATCGACGCGATGCACAATCTCCAGATGTTTCGTCATCGGCGTGAAGGCGGCTCGCTGGTCCAACCCGTGAAAACTTTTCTTCGGATCCCGTTGTGCTAAGTAGGATGGGTTCTGCCCAGTAATCCAAAGCACAGGAGACGATGCCGTATTCGCCTCACCGATGCCGACAGAGGCATTATTTGAACCGGGACCCGGTACCGTCATACAGACACCGACATCGCCAGTAGCACGGGCATAACCATCTGCCATAAACGCCGTACCGCCTTCATGCCGTGTGACATAGTGCTGGATGTTGTCTTGATTGTTATAGAGTGCTTCGTAAACGGTATCTAAATGATTCCCCGGTAAGACAAAAATATCTTTAACACATTGTGCCTTCAGACATTCAACAAAAATATCGCCTCCTGTCATAGTTAACTACTTTTCTATAGTCTTTACTTATGCAGTCTGTGCAGCTGAATCGAGTGCTTTCGCCTTCTCAAAGTCAGCCTCCGCTGCTTCCTGTTGACCTAATCTCTCCTTCACATACCCGCGATTCCGATGCGCCTTGACATGCTTCGGATTTAACTGAATCGCTTTATCCAGATCTGCAATCGCCGCTTGATAGTGTTTCTCTGCTTCTTGTGAATCTCCACAGTCAGACTCCGACTGCCCTAAGCGGTACTTCGCGAGCCCGCGATTGTTGTAAGCAGCAGTATACTTTGGACTCAGGCGGATCGCTTCGGTGCAATCGGCAATTGCCCCGCGCAAGTGATATTTTGCTGTTTCTGGATTCTCCCGGCGCAACTCACGTCGCCCCAGATCATTCTGCGAAATTGCCCGATTGCTGTAGACGGGAGCGTATTTTGGGTTTAACCGGATAGCCTTATCAAAACTGACCATCGCGGCTTCGTACGCGCCCCCGCTATTTTTTCCGCGTCCGTCTTTGTAGTAATCCTTCGCCAAATCTCCGTTTATCTGCGTTGCCTTCTCAAAATCGGCTTTTGCGGCATCTTTTTCGCCGAGTGCTTCCTTTGCAAGCCCGCGATCCAGGTAGTTTATTGCTGTCTCCGGATTGAGTCGGATGGCAGCGTCGAAATCTGCCATTGCATTATCATGGTCCCCAAGGGCAGCCTTTGCAGCCCCGCGAGTATGGTAGGCAGCACTGCTATCCTCATCTGCTGCGGCTAACTCGATGGCGACATCACTGTCAACGACCGCGCTTTGATAGTACCATTCGGCATCTCCGCTGTGCTCTGCTCCAGTTACAATTTGCCCGAGGAGATATTTCGTCCATCCGCGGGCATTATAGGCTAAAGCATGCTTTGGTTCCGACTCGATGAAGCGCGTAAAGTCGGCGATCGCGGCGTGATAGTGCTTTCGGGCCTCCGTTATATCCCCGTGTTCGACTTTAGATTTAGCACGTCGCATCTTAGCGTTAGCACGGGCGTAAATTGCCTTCGGGGGGTCTGACCATCGCAAAGGGATCAAAGATAGCCGTGCTAATATTTGACTCCTGAAAAAACGAAGATCTGGCGCAAAATAATTCGTTGACATGAGTCCGTAAGCCTTAACCCGATCCATAAGGTGTGCTATAAAGTCAAGCGAGTCAATCTGCTTATAGTTTCCGTTAGCATTCAGCATTATCAATTTAAATTGCGTCTCGCCACGGGCTTTGTAGGCATCAGGTATATCCGGGTTAAGATTGATAGCCTCATTATAGGCGGCAAGAGCATCTTCAAAGTCTTCGCCTGCTTGATACGCCACGCCCCTTTTATATTCAAGATAGGCACGTATTCGCGGACGGTTTTGCCATTCCGCTAAAGGCTGAACTTCTGTCGATTCCGCCGATGTGAGCAACGTTTCAAGCACGTTTGAAGGTACAGCGTGCCCCCTACGCCTACTGGGTTTGACACTACCCCGTGAAAGTACGGCTATGACTTCTCCTTTGTTGTTTAGGACTGGGCACCCGCTCCACCCTGGCCCCGCAGCAATATGTAACCGAAGCCATTTGTCTTTTTTTTCGATACACCGTACAGTAGCCGCTGCGTTGTTTTCCTTGTCACCGTCATAACCGATGGCGCAAATGCGCGCCTTTTTTTTAACAGTCTCGCTGTTACCGAGGCGGAAAGGGGTCTCTTCTTCGGAAACTTTTAGAATAGCGAGATCGTTCTTTTCATCAAACGCTGTAATGCCTTCAATTGTGTACGCGGCTTCTTTGTCAACATGCTTTGCGGTAACGCTCATAGCCCCTTCTAAAACGTGAAAACTTGTTGCAATTTGATTGCGTTCTATAAAGAAGCCACTACAAGTACTAACGTTAACTTCATATTTGTTGCTGCCAATATACTTCCCGAAAACCTCTACCTCCAAAATCGCCAGGGTACCTCGGATCTTTTGGGGAATTTTTTCGGCATGCTGCTGACGTGAATTCTCTTTTTCCCGTGTCATAAAGCCCTATGCTTTCTAATGCCTACAGTTTTAGCCGAGTGTTCCTTACCTTAAGAAACGACAAAAAGTCTTGCCTGCCTCGGTGCAAATGTACAGTTCAGATATGACTTTCCATCAGCGGACCAGAAATCTATGTGCTCTTTCATCTCCTTAAACAGATGCCATTCTATAACACGTCTTACCTCCCGGTGCAGTTCAATCAAGGTATCAATCGTGTCCCCGCTTGTGTTGAACAAGTAGAAAAGTTCGGAGGCTTCCGCTTTCCTATGGAGTACCTGAACGTTATCTGTCGGATCATTGTCAGGTTTTACATACACTGAAACAATACGGGGCACCCATTTTCGGAGCCGTTTTTCGAGTTTTACCAACTTCTCGTCCGATGGACCTCGGAGAATTGTTGTGCGTCGCCCATAGATGAGTTGTTCAAGCGGGTACGGTTCAAGTCCGATCCTGCCGTTCAGCAGATACGGCGTAGGTTCATCTATGATCAGTCTACCTTTCGCTTTCGTGAATGCCTTTAGACGTTTGACGGTTTCTTCTTGAAGCGATATGCAACTCGGAAGCAAAATAACGCTATAAATCTCTTTGGTGCCCGCTTTGGCGTCGGGGAAATAGAGACCACCGTTTTTATGACCGAGTTTTCTCGCGGCGGCAGCGTCTATAATCTCTGCGGCACCGAGTTCCTGCTCCGAGACAATCCTGAAGTCGTAAGCCAATTCCCATACACTTTGGCACAACCAGCCCCACGCTTTTGTGATAGCGCTCCACGATTTCTCATCGGGTTTTGTCCAGAGGCTCTGCGTCGGTGCTACTATTAGGATTGGTCGTTTCGGGTAACCCGTTGCTAATCCTTGCGGTACACTATCAGCAGCACTGTTTCTGTTCATCCATAAGTTGAAACCGAGGCTTGCATCTTCGAGGAGTCGCGACGTTGGCGTGAGCGCATCCGTTTTGTTACCTGTTTTCCGGGCAATGCTTGCATATTGTGTGTTGCTGCACGTCCATTTAGCGACGACGAACCGTTTCGGTGTATCTATTTCGGTGGCGTTCAGAATAGGGCAGTCCACTTCTGCGAGCATGGATCCTAACTCAAACTCCAACGTCTTAGCACTCGCTGGGAGGCTTAAAGCAAACCGAAGTCCTTCTTGATGACAGAAATTACGTAAACCGCCAAGGAAACAGGTCGCGAATCGCGTCGTCAACGCTTTCCAAAAAGTGTTTCTGACTGCCGCCGAGTTGTAAGTTTCATAGAACACTAACGCCAGGTATGTTGCGAGTGTCGTTTCTGACGCGTCCAGTAACACAGGACTCCACGGTACTGATGCTGTTCCGGCACCTAAGACACTCGCTAAAGACAGAAATTTCGGGAGTTCACAGGTAAAACCGATGAGGTGTTGCTTGCCATAGGTTTTTAAGTAGCCTCTCAGCATCCGCTCTATGAACTGAGATACCCCGTGCTCACTGAGCAGATCGTCCGTCACCCCTTCTGTCTGATAGAGGTTGATTACCGTTCGTCCACGAAGCCGTTCTGCAATTGTGAGGTCACCTGCCACACATCGCTGAACATAGTCGCTGATGTTATAACACGGTGCATCGGCGTGTGGTTCCGCGATTAAGTAGTATTGATTAAATTCTGTTCCGTCCGATAGTTGAGAATCCCGAAACGCGGACTGGATCGTTGTTGCTGTTTCCGCATCGCCGAAGGATAGGTCTATCGCGTCCAATTGATAGCGCGTTTGCAGTAAAGCGGACGGCAGCGCAACCCATGCCTGTTTGCTTCGTCGTAATTCCGCTTGATGTGCTGCTGCGTTTTGCGTCCTCTGCCACGATAGCACATTTCCCGTGCTAAAAGCATCCGTCTGCACAACTGCTAACTCCTATCCAAAAAATTTGCAACTGTTAAATATTTTATGATATACTTTTAATGCTGAGGATATGTACAGGTTCGTAACTTTTCGATTTTTATACTAAAAGTTTAGCATACCTTGGGAATTCATGCAATCAAAAGTTTGCGATCCTCAGAGCCATTGCGTTTTCGATTTTCGTCAATTTTATTGAGGTTCTGTCGCGATTCGGAGGACGTTTCTACAAGATAGTTGTCAGCTATCAGTCAGATATCGAGATTCGGAGATCGCTCCTACACGCGGTTTTGAAAGATCCAAAAAAGGGAATAGGTATGAGGCTTTTAGAAAATATTATATCGGCGTTTTCTGTCCTTCGGGCGAGCAAGTTACGGACCATTCTCACGCTCTTAGGGATTACGATTGGGATTGCTGGAATCATTGCGATGATGTCGTTTGGGGCGGGTGCTGAAAAACTTATCATGGCGGAATTTGAGAAGATCGGGGGCCCCAGTATGTTCGGTGTTTATCGACCCGGGCATATCCGCAAGAACGGGAGATGGCAACGCAATACCAGTCCACACCACCTTGAGATGGAAGACCTCCGCGATGTCCTCGCCGAATGTCCCTCCGTTGAGGTTGCCACTGTTGAAGGCAGCTACTATATCAACCTCGGCATTGAGGGCAAATTTCAACGCACCTATCTCCGGGCGACAACAAACGAATACCAAGCCGTTCGCGAATGGCGTACGGAATATGGCAGGTTCCTCGCTGATACCGATATGGACGCTTGGACGAAAGTGTGTGTCATCGGTTCAAAGATCTGGAAAGAGCAGTTTAAGGGAGAAGACCCGATCGGTAAAGAGGTCATCATCAATAACTTTGGG
>JAPPDN010000430.1:0-1100 GCA_028824575.1 Candidatus Poribacteria bacterium
CAACTTCGTCAAGTAGAATGACACAATACGGGTGCCGTCTGACGGCTTCGGTTAGCTGACCGCCTTCATCGTAGCCGACGTATCCGGGTGGTGCACCGATCAAGCGGGAAACGGTATGCTTTTCCATGTACTCGCTCATATCAATGCGCACCATAGCGTTCGCATCGTCAAACAAGAACTCGGCGAGCGATTTAGCGAGATGCGTTTTACCGACACCCGTGGGACCCATAAAGAGGAAAGAACCGAGTGGTCGCTCAGGGTCACCGAGACCGACGCGGGCACGACGAATTGCATTCGAGACAGCACTTACTGCTTCATCTTGTCCGATCACCTGTTCACGCAAACGCTCTTCCATGTGGATCAGTTTCTGGGTCTCGCCCTCCATAAGCCGATAAACAGGGATACCGGTCCACTTCGCAACAATTTCGGCAATGTCCTCTGCACCGACCTGTTCTTTGAGCATCTGAGTACCTTGCGTATTCGTTTCTATAGTCTCTTGAACATTTTTGAGTTGCGATTCTAATTCTGGTATCCTACCGTATTCCAGTTCCGAGGCTCTGGCGAGGTTGCCTGCGCGTTTGGCTTGCTCGGATTCAATACGGAGCGCCTCAATCTGCTCCATGAGTTCGCCAATCTGCGTCAAACTTGCTTTTTCGTTCTGCCATGCGGCTTTGAGTGCGTCCGCCTGCGCTTTGAGTTCCGCAAGTTCTGCGATCAGTTTTTCAAGCCGTTGTCGTGATGCACTGTCTTCCTCCTTCTCCAGTGCCTGCTGTTCTATCTGGAGCTGGATGATGCGACGTTCCACCTCATCAATTACCACTGGTACGCTGTCAATCTCGATTCGCAAGCGCGACGCGGCTTCGTCCACCAAATCCACGGCTTTATCGGGTAGGAATCGCTCGGAGATATAACGTTTTGAGAGCGTAGCGGCGGCAACGATAGCGTTGTCCTGAATTTGTACGCCGTGATGCGTTTCATAGCGTTCCTTCAAGCCACGCAGAATCGCGATTGTGTCTTCAACCGACGGTTCTTCAACCTGTACAGGCTGGAATCGGCGTTCCAAGGCAGCGTCCTTCTCAATGTGTTTGCGATACTCGTCA
>JAPPDN010000430.1:1110-4188 GCA_028824575.1 Candidatus Poribacteria bacterium
GGAGGATGTCTTGGGAAGCTTCCCCCGACACGATAGCTCCCTTCACTTTCGACAAGTGTTGTCGCACCGATACACCGCAATTCGCCGCGTGCCAATGCCGGTTTGAGCATGTTGGATGCATCGACGGCCCCTTCAGCCGCCCCCGCGCCGACGATGGTATGGAGTTCGTCAATAAAGAGAACGACTTGGCCCTCTGCTTGCTCCACGTCGGCAAGGACGGCTTTCAACCGATCTTCAAATTCACCACGATACTTACTGCCTGCGATGAGCGCGCCTAAATCCAGAGCAATGAGCCGCTTCTCACGGAGGCTCTCTGGCACATCACCGTTAGCGATCCGTTGTGCCAACCCCTCCACAATCGCTGTTTTTCCGACACCGGGTTCACCGATTAGGACCGGATTATTTTTCCGTCTTCGGGAGAGGACCTGCATCACGCGTCGGATTTCATCATCACGCCCGATAACCGGGTCGAGTTTGCCTGAAATCGCTTCTTGTGTGAGTTCCCGACCGAATCGGGTCAGTGCTTGGTATTTGTCCTCTGGATTTTGATCGGTTATGCGTTGGTTGCCACGGATATCAACGAGTGCCTTGAGGATTTTGTCTTTCGTTACACCAGCTTCTCGAAGGATTTTACCGACTTTCGTCTGCTTCGCTTCGGCGCAGGCTATCAAAAGATGTTCTGTACTGACGTACGCGTCCTTAAGTGCTGTCGCCTCTTTGAACCCAGTATCCAGAACGGATTGTAGGGCCTGGCTGATACGCATTTCAGAAGCTGCGCCCTGCACTTTGGGTGCTTTTTCAACGGCAGCCTCAATTGCTGACGTAACTCCGGCAATATCGACACCTAATTTCTGAAAAATCGGTGCGACAATCCCGTCACTTTGTTTGATAAGTGCCAACATTAAATGTTCAACGCTAAGTTCAGGGTTTTGCGCATCTGTTGCTAAATTTTGTGCTGTTTCGAGTGCTTCTTGTGTTTTAATTGTTAATCTATCAAATCTCATGATGAACCTCCACTGTTATGTCTATTTTATACGCATCCTTATTAATTAAATTGCGTCCAAGTTAGTTCAACACAAGTGTAGCAAGATTTGTGCCATTCTTCTTTCGCCTTGGCGGTCGAAAACGGGTCATTGCACACCAAAGCCTGTGCCACTTTGGCATCTGATCTGCAAATCTGGCACGGCAAATAAGTTAAGCCAAGCCAATTTATCATTTTTTAGCTATGGTCCTTGGTCTTCCGTCCACTTCGTTTCGGTCAGGTTTCTGGTTAATTCTTGACCAAGTTTGAGGATTTACACGGTTATCTTACTTTTAATTCTGAAAGAGGTTCGGTTACAACGAGTTCTTGATTGACTGCGAGGTTCTCTAATATCTGTACAACACCGCTTTGCCAGCGGATTTTAAGTTTATCAACGACATCGCGCGCCTCGATTCCAAAGAGCACCCTCGGATCGTTGCTACTGAGATAACTTGACCCCATACGTACTTCGCGTATCTGGGATTCAGAACCGATGGTCAATGTTATGCGTGTCCCAATGCCGTCGCGGTTGCTGCGAGTACCGATGAGTTTGAGTCGGAGCCAGTTATTGGTGGTTTGACTCTCATTTCGGAGGAGGGTCGCTGCGCCGTTCAACTGTGTGACAAGCAGGTCTGTGTCACCGTCGTTATCGTAATCTCCGAAGAGGGTGCCGCGGCTGACAGCAGGATGTTCATCAAACAGGACCTCAGCAAAAGTGCCATCGCCTTGATTCCAGAAGAGTTGATTCGATTGTTTATACGAAAGCACATCTGTAGTCCGTTCAACGGTCGGAAAAATATGCCCGTTAGCAACAAAAATATCAAGATGTCCGTCGTTATCGGCATCGAAAAGCCCGGTGCCGAACCCCAAAGAGAGATAACTCTCCTCGCCGAGTCGCGCTTTATAACTGACATCAGTGAAAGTGCCGTCCCCGTTATTCCGATAGAGGGTATTCGTCTCATAAGAAAAATTGGTGACAAAGAGATCAAGAAAGCCGTCGCCGTTATAATCACCGGCAGCAACCCCCATACCGGCTTGAGCGATGCCATCAGCACTGTATGCACAACCTGTGAGGATGGCAATCTCGGCAAAAGTGCCATCGCCCTTGTTATAGAAGAGATAGTTTGGTGTGTCGTCGTTGGCAACGTAGAGATCAGGATTACCGTCTGCATCAAAGTCCGCGGCAACAACGCCTAATCCTTTGCCGAGAAACATGCCGCCCGGATCTCGAATGTTGGCAGCCTCCGTTACATCGGTAAAGGTGCTGTCACCGTTGTTTCGGTAGAGTCTGTCAGGCGCGCCTTCAAAGTGTTTCGGATGGCAGTAACCGCGCACCCTCTCGGTTGCGCCGAACGCAGGAGTCTCAAAGCAGGGAGGATAGGAGGCATCCAACTTATAGTTGAGGTAGTTAACAACATAGAGATCCAGGTAGCCATCCGAGTTGTAATCAAAAAAGGTCGCGCTACTACTCCAACGCGCGTCGCCTGTGCCTGATTTCGTTGTGACATCGGTGAAAGTGCCGTCGCTGTTGTTATGATAGAGTCGATTCGCCTCGAAATTGGTTACGTAAATATCCACGTAACCGTCATTGTCGTAATCTCCGCATGCAACCCCGTGTCCATAACTTCCTTGATTATCAATACCAGCAGACGGTGTGATATTGGTGAAAGTGCCATTGCCGTTATTTCGGTAAAGCATACTTGGTGCAGCACTATTGACGAGATAGAGATCCAGGTCGCCATCGTTGTCATAATCAAGAAATGCACCGCCTGCGCCGAGCGTCTCAGGAAGATGAAATTTGCCAGAGGCACCGTCTGTGTGTTTAAAGTGAATACCAGCAACATCGGTAACATCTGTGAAATGAATAGGAGATTCTATTGGTAGTGCGGGAAGTGGTATCAGCGTAAGGAGTAGGGCAGAAATTGCGGTAATTAAAACCAGCCAATCCGATTTAAAAGTACAATAAAAGCAACTGTAAGAACTATCTCGCTTTGAAAGGGTGTTAGGCGCGAGTGCATCCATAATATGTGCGTTTCACTGAATTTAATCGCTGACCC
>JAPPDN010000430.1:4198-9541 GCA_028824575.1 Candidatus Poribacteria bacterium
TTATACATCTTCGTGATCATTTCAAGGATGTCGGGGGCTTTAGCGAGGTAACCGACTTTTGCTTGTTCTTTAATATCTGGCGGAATTCCGTGTAGTGCTTCAGCGATAGCACCGGCAATTGCACCGAGCGTGTCGGAATCACCGCCAAGAGAGATAGCATTACGCACGGCATCCTCATAATTTTCGGATTCCAAAGCACACGTGACTGCCTGTGGCACGGCACCTTGACACGTCATATCGAAAGCGTAGTCCGGACGGATGTCGTCAACCGTCTGCGTCAAGTCATAGCCGTATTCAGTGGCGATAGCCTCACGAATCGCTGGCGCATTTTCACCTTGATAAGCGAGCCAGATAGCGTGTGTAGTTGCGCGTGCACCTTTTATGCCTTCTGGATGATCGTGGCTGATAACGGTCACTTTGTCGGCTGCGAGAAGGGCTGCGTCAAGATCATGGCGATTCAGGAATGCAGCCGGTGAGACGCGCATCGCTGCACCGTTACGGAACGTACAGTTAGGTGCGTCTTCCTCAGATTCAGCATAAATCCATGTTTTAAATATCTGGCTGAAGCCGCAGTTGGGGTATCGTTTTCCCCACTTGCGCATTGTCTCCGCTGGTGAGAGATCATGCAGGAGAGCATCCGCGACAGCGGTTGTGCAAACCGAATCATCCGTGAAACGGCAGTTTTCACCAAAGAAAGGGAAATCTTTGGTTTTGATACGGTGATCTTTGGGTTCGTAGATCGAACCGACGATATCCCCAATAATGGCACCGAGCATATTATTGTCCTTTAAAGCAGTGTAGGGCTGAGGCACGGAAACCTCGCCCTACAACATAAACATAAATAGAAATAAGTTCTATTGACGTGTTCGTTGTGCTTTGATGCTTGCCCATGTCGTGGTAAATTTGTCTTGCGGTTCAACGCTAACGACGGGTGCTGCATAAGCGGCAAAATCAGATGCATCAAAAGCGGAGTTGTAGACGATAACTTCGTCGATTATTCCACCGAAGTAGTGAATATTGGTGCCTGCGCCATCTTCATCGTGGAAAACAGCATTAGCATTGACGTGCCCGATACCGATATCGTCGCCGTGCCCGAAAAGTGCACCGCCATCTTCACTTGCGATGAGTTCACCGTTAAGCCACATCTCGAATTTATTCGGTTCAACTGCGTTTGTTGCATCCCGAATAACTAAAGCAACGTGATACCATTTCCCGGACTCTACCGGTGCAGATGGAAATGCACCCTGCCACTGGTATTCTGCCCGGTTCCATCCGGCAACATAGACCTGTCCGTCAAAGACGTTAAGGACAAGACCGCGTGTCCGTCCGCCTTCTTCAAAAATCGTCTGTTTTTGTTCGGTAATATCGACATCTGTGCAGTTAAAATAAGCAGCGATAGTCCGATCAGTGTAGAAGTTGGGTTGTGCGAGCGTATTGATACCGACAGAATCAGGGAGTTTGACCCCATCGTCTACACCGTCAAAAAGCAGTGCTTTACCGACGATCCCGTCAACCACTTCCGGATCTCCGACGATGTTGCCGTTTAAACCTTTTCCAGAGGTGTCTGCGGCATCGCCATTGTCAAAGTTCCAAACGCCTTCTACAGTTGCTTCATCTTTCGCAGCGTAAGTCGTTAGGGCTACCAACATGATTAAAACGCTGAAAAGAAAAATAAAACGATATTTTGCCATTTTGGCATATCTCCTTTATAGATTATCATTGTTAAAAACGCAATTTTGATGTTGAGGTTACTTTTGCGTTCGTTGGGCTTTCAGACCTGCCCAGGTTGTTGTGAATTTGCCTTGCGGTTCAACGCTGAGTGGTTGCGCGAGTTTTGCGAAATCGCCCTCGTCAAAAGCGGAACCGTAAACGACGACTTCGTCGATCAAACCACCAAACCAGTCAACATTGGTTGCGCCGCCACCACTACCATCATGGTAGACAGTGTTCTGGTTGAGATGACCGATGCCGATATCGTCGCCATGTGCATGGAGTTGTCCGCCCTTTTCTTGGGCAATGCGTTTGCCATCAACCCACATCTCAAACTTTTTGCTCTCTACCTTACCGGCTGCGTCTCGAATGACGATGCCGACGTGATACCAACGTTTTGACTTAACATCGGCAGAGGGCCAAGCCCCGTTCCAGTTATATTCCGCGCGATTCCAACCACCGCCGTAAAGCTTGCCGTCGTGTACATAGATGACTAAACCCCGTGTCGCTCCGCCTTCTTCATAAATGACCTGCTTCCGATCATTAATTTTGACATCATCGCAGTAGAAGAGTGCAGCAACCGTCCGATCAGTATAGGGACCGCCGGTGTTTATGTCCACAGAATCCGGAATTTTTATGCCGTCATCTTTACCATCGAACTGCAAGGCTTTTCCAGCGATGCCATCAACGGCTTTGGCACCCCCAACAATATTACCGTTAAGTTTTTTCTTTGAAGTATCATCAGCACTACCGTCGTTAAAAGTCCAGTTTGCGGCAACTGTTGCTTCATCTCGTTGCGCGTCCACTGATATGATTGGTAACAACGCGCAGAGTAGCAGGGCAATACTCCATGTGCAAATCATTTGTCGAATCACTTCTATTTCTACCTCCTTACGCCTTTTTACATCTCATAGGTACTGAAACTCAAATTTCAAATACATAATCTGTCTTTAATTTTTAATTGTTGCGAATTAGCAAAATTTTGTCAACTAAAAAATTTCGATTTTTCCGTAAAAGAAGCAATTTTCGTCTATATTCCTTAGCGGGAACTATAGTAACCGAGAAACGCGATGTCCCGTAACCCTCGAAAAAGTTTTCGTCTGACCCCGAGACGACTTTTCGCCCAACCCTCTATATATTTCACCGCATCATTCGGGTCAAGTTGTGTAAAACGACACGGTTTCCTGATAAAGAGTAGCGGTCCCCACTGGAATAGGAGGAGCGCAAAACGGAGTTGCGTCCGTAACGCCTTGGGCAGCTGCTTAATGAACGTGTCAATAGTAATGACGGGTATATCCAACGCTGCATCGCACGGGACTCCCACCATATACGCACATACGGACTTGAGAACTTCGTGTTCCACTTGCGTGAAAAAGTAGGTGGCACTTGGCGGTGTTTTAGGCATCGGGTTGTTCACGTGATTGTGCTAAGGATTCGCACAATTCCCGCGCCTCTATAACGGGTTCCGTTTCGCAAGGACGAATTTCTAACACTTTTAATATGTCTGAAGGCAGCTGCTTGAAAATTTCGTCCCATTCAAGGTCTCCGGTACCTGGTGGATGATATGCTTCAAGGTCTTGGAGATCATGTAGGTTTACACCGACAAGATGCTCGGCATAGTGCTCAAGCCATTCATCTGCCCAACACACACCGAGTTTTTCCTGTCGCGCTGCATGCCCGACATCATGCCAATAACGCATTGGACTCCCGTAAAACTTCTCAAAGAACAATCCGACCTCATCAAAATTCGGGATTTGATAGTAATGTGGACGATTTTCAATAGCGATACAGAGTTCCATCCGTAATGCACTTTCGTTTAATTCATCAAGGCTCCGTAAGACAGCATCTTGATGTTTAGTTTCTTTTCGCTTCCGCCATTCTGTGGCTTCCGTCACTTTTTCACCGAAGGCTTCAAACTCGCGCTCGCCATAAGTGTAAAGATCCGTCATCAGGTATGATCGGTCATAGGTATCCACTTCACCGAGATGGAGAACCACCGTTGGGACTTCTAATTCAAGTGCAAGCTCCATCGTTTGGAGGGTACGTCGGACTGCCTCCTTCCGTTCATCTGCGTTGAGGCTTGAAAGTAGAATCTTGTCCTTCTCTGCATCTGTCTGAGATGTACCGGGCAGGATAGGGCAAAAATTGTGGATAGAGCAGGGCGGATTTTCACGGAAATACGGCTTAAGCTGCTCGACTTGATCCGGTGTCAGATGTCTGCTGAGTTCAAGTGCTTCAAAGCCAAGGTTTTTGAGTTCGTCAAATAAGGCGGCGCCGTCTTGCTGTTTCAAGGCGTTCCACATTGTTGAAATTGCTAACATTGTATTGGTTATCAGTTTTATTGGTTATCAGTTATCGGTTGTCAGTTGTCGGTTAAGAGCAGTGTAGGACAGTTACTGATTCTGTTATCACTACCAGAGATCTCGTAACTGAAAACCGATAACCAAAGACTGACAGCTATTGCACAATCACTTTGCGGCCTTCAACTTTCAGTCGCCCCTGTGCATACCACTTAATCACCTCAGGGTAGAGTTTGTGTTCTTCTACCTGAATCCGGTTGTGTAAACTCTCCGCGTCATCCGTATCTAAAACCGGAACGGCTGCCTGAGCGATGATGGGGCCGGAATCTACACCCTCGTCAACGAAGTGAACGGTGACACCAGCGATTTTCACGCCATACGCCAATGTATCAGCAACAGGATGCGCACCCGGGAATGCAGGTAAAAGTGCGGGATGGACATTGATAATACGATTTTGGTATTTTCGGACGAAGGGGGGTTGGAACAGTTTCATAAATCCTGCAAGAACAACGAGTTCCACGGCATAATGTTCAATGAGTCTTGAAATTTCTGTATCAAAATCGACACGATTCTTAAAATCTTGGGTTTTAACAACATGTGTCGGTATACTTGCACGTTTCGCACGTGTGAGTGCATAAGCCTTTCGTCTGTCGCTAATGACCACTGCGATCTCAATACCACTTGTTTCGTCTTGATGTAGCTGCTCAATCAGGGTTTGGAGATTCGTTCCACTCCCTGAGACAAGTACGGCGATTTTCATATTTTTAATGATTGGGTTTCCGCTCCGATTTTTCCGCCCCTTCCCAGTAACGGGTGGGGGCCCTGTCAAAATCGGGTTTTTGATAAATTTCAAGGGCGTTCGTTACTGATAACTGTCCATCCCTTCGGGTTTTAGGATCAGACCGACAATTGATTTGAGCCTCTACCAATACGAGTTGTTTGTCCGCTGTCCTTCTGGGATAGGCACCCAAACGCCATGGGTTTTGGTCACCACTTTTTGCTGAAAATCGTCATAGGTACCGACGACGCTGACGAGAACCTGTTTTTGCTCTAACATTTGGATAATCGCGAGTGGCGAGTATTCACCTTTCGCTGGCTCATCTGTAACGAGAATGAAATACGGTTTTGCATTTGAACGGAGTTTTAACCGTCGGAGTCCCTCTGCTACCGCGTCCAATAACACTTCATCGTCTTGACACGGCAATTCAATGATCTTCCGAACTTGTTCAAGCGTTTGCGGTGGATTGTAGACATTTATCATGTTCACAGACGCACGCGACCGGAAACGGACGATCCCTATCTGATAATCTATTAAAGCGTTATCCCAGTCCCG
>JAPPDN010000328.1 GCA_028824575.1 Candidatus Poribacteria bacterium
CCGGCTTTCTGCTGATTATGCAGCGTCAATTTATGTGGTGGCAACTTCATCCGATTGGATATGTAATGGGGGCGGTCTATTCATCCTATTTTCTCTGGTCTTGTATGTGTGTCGGCTGGTTTTTGAAGTATCTGGCACTAAAATCAGGCGGCATCGGATATTATCGTAGATTCCGTCCACTTTTTATGGGGTTAATCATAGGCGAGTTCGGCATCGTAGGGTTCTGGATGGTCATAGGAATATTTACCGGTGTAAATTATCAAGGCGCATTACCCGGTTGATTTTCCTTATTTATGGTAAATGTTAGCAACAAGTTGAGACATACCGAAGCGTTCACTAAAAACGCCTGGCACCATCGCTTTTCGCAGGTAAATCAAAATGAAAAGCAATTGATCTTCTTGCGTCGGTAAACAACTGTTTTTATTCAGAGTATACCGACGTTTCTTCCGACGTTGGTTTCTATCAAGTGTTTGTGTTTCGACGAACTCCAGAAATCGCTTGGAGATGGACGCAAGAAGTACTGAAAACTCTTCGAGTGTATATCCGGTCAGTAATAGGAATCGGTTCAATTGATGTTTCAGTGTTTTATAACGGGGCATCAGTCGGTTTCCAAGACAGTATTTCTTGTAATTTTATTATAAACCAACTAAACTTACAATCAAATCGTTATTAATGTCTATTTTTTCGGAAGCAATCTATCGAAAATCTTCACGGTTTTCCAGAGGAGATTCTATGAATCGAAAAAAAATTGCGATTATCGACCTGGCCGCTAACAACAGCCGTCGTTCTTTATACGGACGTGTTATGTATCCAAACTTCGCAAGTATCATGCCTCAAGCAATAGGGGTCTGGTGTAAAGAAGAAGGGCATGATGTTACATTCATGTGTTATACCGGTTGTGAAGATTTGATTGAAGATTTGCCAGAAGACCTGGATCTTGCAATTATAGGGACTTTCACACTCGGTGCTCAACTTGCCTATGCTCTAAGCAACCACCTTCGCTCGCAAGGTGTTATCACCGTATTAGGGGGTCCACACGCGCGATGCTACCCGGAGGATGCCCAGCAATATTTCGATTACGTCCTCGGTTTTACTGATAAAGCCGTCATCCGAGAAGTCCTATCTGATTGTTCAAAATATCGCCCCATCGGTACCTACATCTCGGCGAAACAACAACCGATGGTCCTCCCGAGCGTCCGTGAGCGTTGGTCCTTTATTGAGCCGATATTGCAAAAAGCGTGGCTTTTCAAAAGCGTTTCGATGTTAGGAAGTCTTGGATGCCCGTATACTTGTGCATTCTGTATAGACGCGACTATTCCGTATCAACCGCTCGATTTTAATGTCCTCAAGGACGACCTCCGCTTTCTTTTGGATCAACTTAAACATCCTATAGTCGCATGGCATGATCCGAATTTCGGCGTTCGATTTGACGACTACATGGGCGCGATTGAAGAAGCGGTACCGCCAAATAGCATCCGTTTCATCGCCGAAAGCAGCTTGTCGCTTTTATCCGAGCCCCATCTCAAACGCCTCAAGAAGAACGGATTTAAGGCAATCCTACCCGGTATTGAGTCGTGGTTTGATCTCGGAAACAAATCAAAAACCGGGTCAATGATAGGCATGGAGAAAGTCCGAAAGATCTCTCATGAAGTCAATACCATCTTGAGATATATCCCTTATGTTCAAGCTAATTTTGTATTCGGACTTGATACCGACCAAGGCGCAGAGCCTTTTGAATTGACGAAACGATTTGTCGATATGACACCGGGCGTATATCCAGCCTACAATATCGTTACCGCTTATGGAAGAGCCGCATCCCTTAATCTCGACTACCAACGTGCCAATCGTGTCATACCCATTCCATTTCATTTCATGAATAATTTATGCACGAACGTAAAACCCAATAATTACGCATGGACCGAATTCTACACATACATGATTGATTTAAACAATCATGCATTCTCATGGAAATCGATTGTAAATCGTTGTAGAGTAAATAAGGAACCGATTCCACGGTGGACGAATGTTATAAGAGGCCTGGAAGCGAGAGTTGGTAAAATGAAGATGAATAGAGAAATGCTTCAGCAATTTGAGAGTGATACCAAGTTCCGAGCTTACTTTGAACAAGAAACGACAGAATTGCCACAGTTTTATATCAATCAAATACAACAAGACCTCGGGGCGCTGTGGAAATGGCTTCCAACTGGCGCACTGTCTTACGATCCGAATGCCTATCTCAAGTCCGAGGAAAGCAAGGTGCTAACCGTAAAAGCAAAAGACCTAAGGCATACCGAAGTGGTCGGATCCAGGCATTAGATGTTCCCTCGCGACATCTGCGTTGATTTCGACACCCAATCCGGGCTGCTCCGGCACCACGAATGCGTTATCTTGCATGAGCGGTTCTTCAGAGATTGCGAGATCCCATCGCCAATCCACCTGATCAGCGTGATACGGAAGTTCCATCACGATGAAATTCCGCACCGCAGCGCAAACGTGTGCTGTTGCTGTCATGCCTATTGGTGATGTAATGTTGTGCGCCGCAAACGGCATATAATACAGATCTGCCAGATCCGCAATCTTTTTCGCTTCAAGTATTCCGCCTGTGCCAGATACATCAACATGGAGCATATCACAGGATTGCGTCTGAATCAGTTCCCTGAAACCGTCCCGACGAAACAGGAATTCACCCGTACAGATAGGGATAGACGTTGCAGAACTTACCTTCGCCATCGCTTCGACATTATCGTTCGGTACTGGGTCTTCCAAGAACATCAAATCAAACGGTTCTAAACGTCCAGCGAGTTTCATCGCCGAGTGGACACTGAATAGACTATGACAGTCGATGCTAATATCAATTCCATCGCCGACTGCCTCGCGTGCGGCGGCAACTAACGCTGTCATTTTCTGTAATTCTGCTGTGCTCAGTTCTCGGTTGACTGCATCCTGTTTAAGTTCGTTTGCGGAGTTGTCAATGTCAAACTTAATCGCTTGGTAGCCATCAGCAACGCCTTCTTTGGCGCGCTGTGCCCAACCCTCTGGCGTGTTTCCGCGTCCATGTCCAACATCGGCATAAAGTCGAATCCGATCTCGATATTTTCCACCCAACAGCTGATAGACCGGTACACCCAGACTTTTGCCGAGCAGATCCCATAGGGCAGTCTCTATCCCACCGATCGCCGATAGACCGATTGCATATCGGTTGCTCGCCGCACCAATCAGTCGGTGGTAGAGCGGTTCTATGTTTCTCGGATCTGCGCCGACGAGCCTGTTCTTGAATTGCAGAACAATCTCGGCGATACCAGCCCCAGGATGTGCCTCACCTATCCCTGTCAATCCCGCGTCGGTTTCAAGCTGGACGTAGTTCCACTGTTTGTAGCCCTTTAGCGTCATCGCTTTCACATCGGTAATTTTCACGCCTATTCTCCTTTGTCTATCGGTTGAGAAATTCAATAGATATTGTATCTGCTAAGCATTTATGATAACATGTATATTGAGATTGTGCAACAACGACGGAAGGAGATTAGCCAATGACTGACCAAGAAATCAAGACCGCTTATGAGCGTGACGGGTATGTGGTGGTTAAAGACATTATTGATAACCAAAATTTAGATCCCATCCGTGACTTCATCAAAGCAAAGGTCGATACCTATAGCCGCGAGTTGTATAGTGAAGGCAAGCTATCGTCGCGCTACGAGGACCAATCGTTTGAACGACGTTATGCCGCCATCTGTGAAGAGTTGGATATCCTGCCTCGTAACTGGGCCTTTGGTATGTTTGGACGTGAGTTTTATGATCTCTACAACCTCCCCGGTGTTCTCGGTGTGCTCCGCCTTCTCTTGGGTTCTGAAGTCTCGAATATCGGTACGCCAGCGTTACGGACAAAACTTCCCAGAAGCGTGATTACCTCGTTTCCGTGGCATCAAGACAGTCAATATCTCGACCAATCAACCATCGGAAAGAAGGAAAAACACACCGAAGGTCTCCACATGGTTACGGTGTGGGTGCCGCTCGTTGAAGCGACAGTTGAAAATGGATGTTGCTGGGTTATTCCGGGCAGTCACCGTTGGGGTTTATTAGACGGTGCGCGTGGCGCGGATTCAAACGTCCGAATGGAGGAAAATGTCGAGGCGCGTGGTACACCCGTGCCCATCCCGCTTGAACCCGGTGGTGCCTTGTTCATGTCGAATCTCTGCGTACATACCAGCAAAGTGAACACAACACGGAAATCCCGATGGAGCATCGACTTCCGCTACTTTCCCACGCCCGATCGCGCTGATTTGACTGCCGAGCAGCGTGAAGCTGCCGAATTCGTGAAAGACAAAGCACTGACAGGTGGTAGAGTGCCACTTGTTGTGCTCACTGAAGGGCACAAACCGACTTGGGAGGAATGGGAAACACAAGTCTCGGCGCAGCAGGCGCGTAGGTCGGGTTGAACAGGATCACGCGGGAAACAAAGGAAGGCAAGCGTGGAAGCGTTTAACTGCAGGTGGAAGATGGGAAGGATGGAAAAGGTCTTCCCACTTTCCAATCTTCCAGCCTTCCATCTTGCAAATCCTCACATCAAGTTTACGTTAGAAATAGGCATGTATACCCGTCCCCACGTAGACACCAGCCAGACCTTTGGATCCAGAATCGACTTCCTCCCTACCAAACCCTTGACCGACTTCCACGTTCAAGCCGAGCGGTATCCCGCCAAGTGAAAATACCAGCTCACCGCCAAAGGCGATTCCACCGCCTAACCTCGTCGTGAGGAGATCCTTCCTTTTTTCATACTGCCACGCACCTTCTAAGGTGAAATAGAGTCGAGATATGTTCCACCTGCTTTGATGCTCGAAGATGGCATACGAAATGCCCGCACCTAACATGTGATCGCTATCTTGATCACTGAGGATAAAACGTCCAACGGTCTGAAGATATACCGGTGCCAGTCCAGTATAGCGGAAACTAATTCCACCAAATGTCGGCGTTGCGCCTTGGAGTCCGATACCGAAACTTTTCGTGAGATCAGTTCCTTGTGCTTGCGCTGAGAAACTTAAGGTTATTCCGAAAAAGATACTGGTGAGATAAAAAGTCAAGCGTTTCATTGTTTTCTCCTTGAATAAATTGGTCCCCGTTCTGGAAACCGAGTTTTAGAAAAAATAAACTACCCATTTTGTTCATCGAGCGATCAGCAGTGCCACCCGATGCGGATCAGTAGTGGACGGATAATATATAAGGAGGTCCTGCTTGTTGTCCTTATTGAGGTCCACCAGTCGAGCGTTTTGTTCGTTGTTAGGCATAGCGACTGCCACCTTTTGAGATGTCCGCGCTAACAGTTCTGGTCCCGGTACACCGAGATAGACGTGCAACTCTTTCCAGTTCTTTCCAACCAATAAGTCTGAGCGTCCGTCACCGTTCACATCGCCAAGCAGTACGACTGGAAAGAAGACTCTATCTGTCTCGAAGAGGTCTAAGTTCGGCCTGATTTTACGAATAGTAGCGGGTTTGTGGAAGTGCCCGTCGCCTCCGATGCGATAGAATTCGAGATCTATCGCAATCGACTTGCCGAGCATTGCCCGGCTCATCCCAATAAGCCCAGTCTTTACGTCTTTGAAGAGAATGTCGGTCTTACCATCTCCATCAAAATCTTGGAACCACTGCGACGAATAGCCCCAGGGCTGCAATCCGCCAGCGGTACCTCGCGGTCGAATTGTCGTACTGACATCCCGCGCGAACACCGTTCCATCGGGTGTTGGCGTGCCGAAATGCACCTCGTACAGGCTACGCTGTTTCCCAAGACTTCGTCCTTCTAACGCGTGGATCACCAAATCAGCAACATTGTCGCCGTTCAGATCTTGGAACGTGTGCAGCACCCTCCGCTTCGTGTTCCCTCTGAAGCCGAACATGAGCAAGAACATATTCTCGTCCTTGAAATCAAAAGCGATCGAGTAGGCACCGTCAGTGTCAAATGGAATGTCAATAGCGAAGGTCTCCGCCACCGATGAAAACATCCCGCGAGCATCCTGACGGTAAACGTCAAAATGATCCGCGTTCCAGAACACGAGATCGCTGCGTCCATCTTGGTCGTAGTCCATCTGGTGGACACGGCTCAGATACCAATGGACAGTTAAGGGCGTTATCCCTACCTCGCGGTAACTGCGAGTATCGTCCAAGGCAGTCTTGTCGAGAAACGGGTCGGGCGGTCCGAGTTTTACCGGGTTAGTGAATGAACCATCGCGCAATTGCGTGGTTATCCAGAAGCCATCAATGTCTGGAACTACCAAGTCGTCAAGACCGTCACGGTTTACGTCTCGACTGATGTCAACATAGGGGATCCCACTTTCACCCGTCGCGTTGTAGTTCGTAGTGACTTTGACCAATGCACGTTCCACCGCCGAATCCGGATCAAACCAGTTCAGACGACCCTGCTCGTAGGTGATTAAGCGATCGCGCCCACCGATGTTTGCGACATCAACGAACAACACTTTAGAGCGCAGCGGCGCGTCAAGCTCGGATACCCAAGCACCCTCACTGAACGCGTAAATGTGCAAGTGCCGGTTCTTATTTTTATTTATATTTACCACAGCAAGTTCAGCGAAATCTCCACCAAGAAAGAACCCTGTCAAAACCGTCTGGTGTTTCGCTGTGCCGGTGACAACCTCGTGCTGCCCGAAAGTAAATTCCGCGGCAGTGTGCTGTATCGGAGCAGCACCTTTGCCAAACAGACCTGAGCATCCCGATAGAAAGACACTAAAAGCCAGTATGGAGAACAGACTTCGTCGAGAATGTCGTGTGCACTCAGCTACGGAAATCCAGCGTTTGTGGGATGCGTTTCGCTTTTCCATGTTTATCCTCCTTTCCAATTTTCATTATATTAACATAGATAAATAAATGAACAGTGTTAACATACAATCAAAAAAATAAACGATAGATTTATTGGGCGATCAGTATCCTCACCCGATGCGGCTCAGTTCCGGGATGCTTTCTTGGGGCCCCGTGAGCATCTCGTAGCGTGAACGGGTGATGCATGAGGATATCCTGCACCCCGTCTTTGTTGAGGTCAACCAACCAGGTGTACTCCTCATCGTTGGGAGCAGCGATCGCCACTCTCTGAGGCTGCTGAGCGAATATTTCCGGTCCCGGCACACCGACAAAGACAACCATGATCCGCGGGTGATCCGCGAGGAGCAGATCTGAGCGACTGTCGCCGGTCACATCCCCGATGAGCAAAGTCGTGTTGAACGCGCGCGGGTAACGCTTTTGGGTGTTTCGGCTCTCGTGCGTCCCTCCGCGAAGCACGATGTCCAGTGGCACCCACCCCGGTTCGCGATGGCTCGGCACACCATCTAACGCGATTCCGCGGGTGGTGTTGGGTCTGTCGGGATAGCGGCTTCCTTCCATTTGATAGAATTCAAGACCCAACCCGACATCATCACCCATGAACCCCTTGATGCTCTTCCAGAGGCCACCCTCAAGGTGCTCAAGATCAATGGTTGTGATCATCAGATCGACCTTGCCATCGCCATTGAAGTCCCGCTGGTCCATCCCAAGCTGGATTCTTTCGTCCGACTCGAACGCGATGTTAACATCTTGTCCGAACACAATGCCGCCATTTGGTGCTGGCGCGCCGAAATGTACTTCGTAACTGGAGTGCTTGTTGGAGATACTCTTGCCCGAAAGTTTGAAAATCACCAAGTCGGCGACACCGTCGCCGTTCAGGTCTGCCAACGAGTGCAGCACCCTCCCTGTCATATCTCCGTCGGCAAATAAGGAGAGCCGGTCCGAGTCGAATGCCACATCGATCGTGAAGGTCTTGGTCCTTGAGGTAAACAGGCCTCGCTCGTCTTGGAGATGAACCTTGAAGTGGTCCTCGTTCCAGAACGCCAAGTCAGTGCGACCATCTCTGTCGTAGTCAATTTCGTGAACACGGCTCTGAGACCAAGGGTCGTATCGATATCCATCTGCACCGCGGATCCTCGCCATTTCGGTGGATGAACCAATCTTCACTTTCTCGGCGAACGTACCGTCGCTCATCTGAATGAACACCCAGAAGCCATCAGAGTCCGGCACCACCAAGTCATCACGAGCATCTCCATTCACGTCCCGAGTGATGTCCACATGCGGGATTTCGCCGCTGCGAGGCGGCTTGAAGTTGGAAGCAACCACCACCAATGGACGTTCCGTTGCCGAGTCGGGATCAAACCAGTTCAGCCGACCCTGCTTGTAGGTGATTAAACGATCGCGTCCACCAACGTTGGCAACATCAACAAACAACACTTCAGAACGCAGCGTTGTGTCGACTTTCGGTACCCAAGTGTTGTCGCCGAACGCGTAGATGCGCAAATGCTGGTTGTCGTTCTCGTCGATGTGCAGGACAGCAAGTTCAGCGAAATCTCCATCAAGCAGGAATCCCGTCAAAACCGTCTTGCGTTTCGCAGTACCGATTTTGACTTCATACTGCTCGAAAGTGAATTCCGCGGCAGCAGGCATCGTCTGTTCGACCTCTTCGCCAAGCAGACCTGCGTATCCGGATAGAAGGACACCAAAAACCAGTATAGAGAACAGGTTTCGTCGGAACTGTCCTATGCGTCCGGCTACTGAGCCTGGCTTTGCGGAAAGAAAGCGTTTGTCGGATAGGTTCCGCTTTTCCATTTTAGTCTCCTTTCGGGCTTTCTACATGTTAACATAGGTAAATAAGTTTACAGTGTTAAGTTATAGGCGAAAAAATATATTTGGCTTTCACCAAATAGTTTTGAATCTATGCCTTTAAACCCTCAATTGTTGTATGAATTACTGCGTCAATTAATTTATCTTTCTCTGTCCAAGGAAAATCGGGAAAATCAATCAGGAGCAGTGTGACACCGTGAACCGCTGACCACATGACCTGACCGGTGGTCTCAATATCCACTTGGCAGAATACCTGCTGCCGAATGCATTCAGAGACCATTTCACGCAAATAATCAAACACTTTTTCGCCAACCGATCCCTCTTCCAGACCTAACCCCTTCTGAAACTGCGGACGGATAACAAACGTGAGTTTATAATCTTGTGGATATTTCAGACCGAACTCGACGTACGCTCGCCCACTTTTTCTCAGCGTCTCGACCGGATCGCTTATATTACTTTTTAGCTGCTCAAGCGTGTTTAGCAGGTTCAGGAGTGTCTCCTTGCAAACGGAATCTAAAAGATCTGCTTTGTCCTTAAAATAGAGATAGATCGTCGTTGGTGAATATTCGATCTTGTTGGCAATCTTTCGCATGGAGACGTTCTCATAGCCTTCATTGACAAACAACTCTCGCGCCGCAGAAAGAATTTGTTGTTGCAACTGTTCTTTTTCCCTTGCTCTCCGTTCTTTTATGCCCATTACTTCACCTTTTGTTTACAAAGTTATTCAACTTAACACTGTTAATTATATCATGCGTTTTTCCTTTTGTCAAATTTTTTTTGAAAAATTTTTCCACCCGTGCGTTTTCCAGACGAGCTTTCCGTAAACAATGTTATTTTCTCACTTACCCCCATTTTTTTCTGAGGTATAAGATTAGGGTTTGTAAGGGGATAT
>JAPPDN010000694.1 GCA_028824575.1 Candidatus Poribacteria bacterium
ATCTGCTATGCGGGTAATCTCCTTTTTAACACAACCGGTGAACAAGAAAGGAAGTCCAAAAAGAATTACCATCCAAAAACAAGTCATATATTGAAAAATCTTTTTCATCTGTTTTGCCTCCTGCCAGAAGATACTGAACGGATTTTAATTGTCTGAATTTTGAGACCGGAGATAAATCCCGACTGCGACACCAGCATCCGTAGCGAACCAGAGTTTTCCACTGCTGTCTTCAAATACCGACCAGACCCGGTTGCTCGGTAGACCGTCGTCTGTGTTAAAGTTTTGGAATGTCTCATCGTTGTAGACGCTTACACCAGCATTGACAACATTGTAAACCATGCTAACACTTTCCTCGGTTTCGTTCAGCGTCGGTGAGAGGTTCTTAACGCCGGTAAACCAGAGGTTGCCGCTGCTATCCTGCATAATGGTATCAACGCTATTCATCGGGAGTGCTTCACTTTGTGGAAAGATCGTCAGTTTTTTACCATCGTATCGACGAATACCGCTTTCTTCCTTGTCCATACCATCTCGGCTCATCCAGAGGTTCTCCTTCGCATCGAACCGTAGATCCGTTATGTTTGCATTTGGTGATTGCCCCATCTCTTGGAAAGGAGCGAAATCCGCGTCAACAGCAAAATAGCGGAAATGAGACTTTTGGACATTGTAGTAGGTAATGCCGGCTGTGCTGCCAAACCAAAAATTGCCTACTGTATCCTGGGCAATTGCTGTGATTTGATTCCACCAATCGGGTAATACATTCATCCCCATAGGACCGTTCACAATAATATTGTTGAACTTTTCACCGTCGTATTGACTCACACCTGACGATGTCGCAAACCAAAGTGTGCCTGCTTTGTCCTCAAATATATCCTTGATGGTATCGCGAGGGAGACCATCTGCTGTCGTGAAAATTTTGAACGCTTGTCCATCGTAGCGACTCGCACCTTTTAGGGGAACAACTCTCCTTATTTCTTCAGTTGTCTCGTGATACGGCTGAATATCGAGATCGAGTTCGCTTAATGGCGTTTCCATCCATGACATATCCATAGACTTCCCTCTTTCCAGAAAATGTGAAAGTACACCGTCAGCGAACCAGAGCATGCCTTGCTGGTCTTCAAAGATAAGACCTATCGTGTTTCGTGCAAGTCCATCTTCTGTTGTAAAGGTACGGAAATTCTTTCCATCATAACGGGTGACTCCATCGGTCGTTCCGAACCACATCGTGCCGTGGCTGTCTTCAAAAATGGTGAGCACCGTATTGGATACCAAACCGTCTGCTTGGGTTAAGGTCTCTTCAATTTTGAGTTCTGCTGTGTAGGCAACGGATACTGTCCAATGCAATAATAGCAGAAATACAGCCAACCATATCGTATGTAATCGTTTTTGCATTGAAAAACTCCTTTGATTTAGGTAAACGCTATTGATTTGGGTGACGGAACTTAGACATTAAAAGGTTGCATTATTTCTACGAGATTAGAAACTTAACCTTCTATCATGGATATACAGACATTGTTTTGAGATTCGCCCAAGCCGTTGCTATTTTACCGTTCGGTGAAACAGCGAGAAAACTTCCCGACATTGCTTGTTTGATTTCGGTTCCGTTAAGTGCCCGTTGCCAGACCGCAGCTTCGTCAATAGAGCCATTGACAAATGCGTACTTGTTTTTTGCGCATCCTATCCAGACATTCGCGATGTTGTCGCCAGCGAAGTTGAATTCCCTCTTATCTTCGCCCATGATTTCACCATCTAAATAAATTTTCATCGTTTTCCGGTCGTAGCTGCCCGCGACATGATGCCATCTTTTTTCCTCCATTTCATGCGGAACGATGAATTCTTGCCGATCCGAAATTCCCCGGTTATCCCGTGCCCCCAAAAACAACCAGATTCCCGGCCCGGCACCGATGTCGATACTACCGATGCCATAAGAGGCACCCCAATCAACTCCAAACCAATGACAACCCTTATCAATCCAATGCACCTTCTTACCTTTCCAGGTTTCTTGATAGTGGATCCATGCCGTCATTGTTATTTCACCTACGACTTTTAATTTCTCGTCGGAAGGGATGTTGACGCAGTCCTGTCCGTTGTTCGTAATATGAATCGCATCCCCATATTTACCCTTCACAATCTTGGTATTCTCAATGATCTCCGCGTCAAGACCATTGCCGGACGTGTCACCAATCGTTTGATCTTTAACGTTGTCAAAGTTGAAATAAAAAACAAGTCCCTCATCAAGACCCGCGTTCGCGTCAGTCATTGCTAACAGAATAACAGCACTGAAGAAAATAGTGCTGATGGATAATCGTGTCATATTTTCCTCCTAATATAGGTTTCTCAGGTTTACCTTGAAATAGCAGACATAAAAATAATTAGCAATTTATGTGCCAATCCAAGAAAGATATTATGGTGAGGCGGAAAATATTGCCTTGGTAGTCGGTTGAACGCGGAATTAAGCGATTTTTAGAAAATAAAAATATTTGGAGGAACCCTGCACCAAATCGGGCAGACATTAATGACAAATTGCACGGATTTGTGCAATAACCTCAATGCTGTGGTCTTTTTCTTCCTCAACACCGGGGGATCGTTTTGTAATATATAATGACGCGAATTAAGGGAAAAACGGTTGCCTAATTCTGCGAAAATTGGGGAAAATAGAATAAAGGGAATAGATTGGATCTACCCCTTTTGGTGTGTTTTGAGTGGCACGCTTTTATAATTATAGTGAAGCCCATAAATAAGTGAACATCTTTGTAGCATAAACTGTTAGTTTGTGCCAGTCTGAATGCCTGTTATAGGCATTCAGACTGTTTGAGAGTGCCCAATTAACTACAGGTTTTACTATAATGATTCGATTTGAGAATCGAAAGGGTGTCTAAAGCAAAAAATTAAGGAAGGTGTAGAAAGGAGTGTTCTTAACGAACGAAGCCATTTAGAGTGAGAGAATTCCACCCTCAACGAGCATCGGGGCACCGGTCATATATCTGGATTCGTCGGAGGCTAAATAGACCGCTGCCCAAGCAATGTCTTCCGGTTCGCCGATGCCCAACGGATGCATCTCTTTGATTTCTTTGTTGATTGCTTCCGGGTCTGGTTGCTTGGATAGGAATTCTTGATAGAGTTCGGTGTTAATCGTGCCGGGGCAAAGGCTGTTCACACGGATATTGTCTTCGGCATACCGAACCGCCATGCTCCGTGAGAGGTGTACGACGGCGGCTTTGGAGGAGGTATAGGCGGGGTGCATCGGAAACCCGACGTAGGCGGATTCGCTCGCCATATTGATAATCGAACCGCCACCGGCTTCGCGCATCAACGGGATTATTGCCCGTGAGACGAGGTAGATGCTCTTCACATTGACGGCGTATTGGTGGTCCCAGTCTTCTTCAGAGATATCTTCTAATTCACCTACGACAGCGATGCCGGCGTTGTTGAACAGCACATTCGGATTGCCGAGTTCAGATGTGACGTGGGCAGCAGCACTTTCAATCTGTGCGCTGTCGGTTACGTCACACTGGCAGAAAAGCACGGTGCCACCAGCATTTTGAATCTGTTGTGCGGTTTCTTCGCCGCGCTCGGCATTGAGATCCCAGATCGCGACAGCTGCGCCTTCACCCGCAAAAAGTTCTGCGCTTTTCGCGCCGATGCCTCGTGCTGCCCCAGTGATAATCGCGATTTTGTCCTTGAGTCGGTCTGCCATGTGTCCTCTCTTAGATTCCTTGCAGGAGGGATACCCACCGTTCCCAGGCGGCTTTGGTTGCAGATTTTTGCGCTTCGTTTGCTTCTTCTCCCATACCGCGTTTCAGGAAAGCATGACCGACACCTTCGTAAATGACGGGTTCGTAGGTAACGTTTGCAGCATCTGCCGCTGCTTTCGTGGCATCAATTGTGGCATTGATACGGTTATCGCTCTCGCCGTAAAAGCCATATATTGGCACTGATATCTTGGGGACATCGTCCGCGGATACAGCACGACCGTAGAATACGAAACCCGCAGCGATTGTATCGGAATGGACTGCGTAGCTGAACGTTTGACCACCACCCCAACAGAATCCGGAGACAGCGACTTTATCGCTCGTTGAGGGGAGATCTCGGACGTATTTCTGGACAGCGTCCAAATCTGATGCGACTTGAGAGGCGGGGAGCTCTCGAATAGCCCTTCGGACATCATCACCAGAGGCGAAGCTTTCTGTGCCGCCGCCATCGGGTCCCATACCAGAAAGTAGGTCTGGGCAGATTGCAACGAATCCCTCAGCGGCGAGCCTATCCGCTACGAGGCGGATCCAATCGGTGAGTCCAAAAATTTCGTGGATGACAATTATAGATGTTGCTGGCTCTTTCACCTCTGGATAAACAACAAACGCATTGATAACACGATCATTGGCGGCTGTGACTTTCACCCATTCGCCGTGACGGGGCGACTTTTCGAGTTCAGCCTTTTCATTGTCAGCACTTACATTGGCTATAAATAAAAAACCGGTAGTAACAATGCTTAACATGAGGATATGGTATATTTGCATACGTTCTCCTTACTTTTCTTTTTCTTTATGAATAACGGATTCCACAACCTTCTGCATTTCGGTAGTCGGTATCGCGCCGATTAGAAAATAGTGAATTTTTGCGCCCGACCATCTGAAGGTGTCCGCCTCTCTGAACAGGCGTTTATACACAGTTGTCCCCGCAAGTTCAATCTCTTTTTCTTCTCTGCGATCTCTGTCCCTGATATGCGGTGGATCGCCCGTTTTTTCAAACAGCGTGAAATTTACCAACCCATCTGTATATTCGAGAAGAATTGAGTCGTTCTTCCTATTTTTGATAATCCGAACATCCTTTAACTGGAACCCCGGTGGTAGGTACTCAGGCTGAGCGGGTTTGGTTTTTAACACTTTTTCCGCTTTGGCAAGTGAAATTGAAGAACTCCGCGGCGGTCGCGGTTTAATCTCCTTTTCAAAGATTTTCCATTTGCGTTGCACGGTTGCAGGATCAAAGCTAATGCGGGTATAGACAAACATCTGGCGAAGTACGCCTTCAGCGTCGAGGTCCTCTACCCGCAAGATAACGCCATTTTCGCGTGCAAAGAAGATGCGTTTTGTGGGTCTGTCAGCAAATTTAGGTGTGATCGTTAGAATGTCGGTTTCATAATTTATTATTTTTTCTGTGGATGGCGATACCTCCAAATTATAATTTTCGGCGATCAACTGGATCTCTTTTTCGGGAAATGGATTTCTAATTTGTCGCCATTCGTTCCGGTCCCGAGTTCTTTCCCGACGGTCTCTGCGATTCTCGTTGTTGTCGGCTTGTCTGTTGTTGCCCCGGTGCTCGTTTCTGTCTTGCGAGCCTTCAAGCGATGTCCGCTCGCCGACTACGGATAGCACCTTCCGATACGAAGCATCTGCAGATTGATGAATGACCACCTCTTCAAAAGTGCGTGAGCCTCTTGAAGAACTAAACGTCTTCCAACGAACGCCCACATAACTAACTTTGCGCTCGGCTTCTGCAATGCGTTCAAGCGTACTGATATCGGCGAAAAGTGTGTGCGGTGTCCACAGCAAAAAGGCTAAAACTGCGGAATGAAGCATCAGATATTTATGGATTCGCATAAATTCACCTATTGGTTGCCTGGTGATCAATTTAATCCCCTACATTTTCCAGATAGAGATCAAGAAACAGGTCAGCATCGTCAACAGTTCCCGTAATCGAGTTATCGCCATCCGCTATTAACGTTGCATTGATCGGTTTGACGACATTCGACTTCAAAGGGTTGTCTTCGAGTTGTTCAGTATAAAGCCCGAAGTAGAGATCGAATGTTTCTTCATACTGGGGTGCAGTCGGAGAAAAATAGAGTGCCCCCAAAATCAGCGCGAGCGTCAGGATACCGGTAGCCCCTGCTGTAACAGGACGGAAAAACCAACGTCCAAGATCGGGGAACCAGCGTCCAAGATCCGATAACCATCCCGTGGGCGTGGATTCCTCTGCCTGTACATCTGCTGTGTGTTGGCGTACTTTTGCCATCACTGTATCATGAATAGACGCTGGCGCAGGTTGTTCAAGTCTACTAACCCGCTCGCGATTTTCGCGGAACGCTGACAGCATTTCGGAACATTCGTTGCAGGAACGGAGATGCGTCTCAATCCGCTGGCACACAACAGGTGCTAACTCGTCGTCTAAATAGGCTGATAATTCATCTTGGAGCTGCGTATGTATTTTCGCCATCACAGCGTCTTTAAGTGTCGATGGTGCCGGATGCGCGAAGTCTGTGATCATCTGACGATTCGTTTCAAACGCCAACAGCATTTCAGAACACTCACTACAGGAACGGAGATGTGTTTCAATTTGTTCGCGTCTGCTTGGCGTTAATTCGTTATCTAAATAGGCTGATAGTTCGCCTTGAATGCGTTTGTGATTCATATCTTTAATCGAGGATAGCGGTAAGGGTCATTTACCACTCGACTCGCTCCAGTTCTTTTTTTAACGCTTTCCGTGCTTCATGTAAACGGGATTTGACCCGACCAAGTGTGCATCCTAAAATTTCTGCTATCTCTTCATAAGCCATATCTCGCAGTTCTCTTAGCACCAGAATCTCTCTATAGCTGGGTTTGAGTTTTGCGAGAGCGGCGTGGACAATCTCTTTTTCCTCAGTGCGGAGTGCTTCTTCTTCAGGTGTTACTGTGTCCAAAGGCACCCAGGGTTGTGAATCGTCGATCTCTGTAGGGTCAGTTTTTCGACGTTGGTACTGGTCAATATGGTTAAGACATTTGTTTTTAACGATGCGGTAAAGCCATGTAGAAAATCGGGAACGGAATTGAAATTTCCCAATGTTTTCCCATGCAGAGACGAACGCATCTTGTGCTACATCTTCCGCGTCTTGGTGATGACCGAGCATGCCGTAAGCGATATTATAGACCCAATGTTGATATTGAATGATGAGGGTACCCATCGCATCAGCATCGCCATTTTGACAACGCAAAACAATCTCACGCTCTTGTGCGAGATCCAATTCTTCAGTTTTGCCCATCTCTGAATTGGTTTCCATAGTAGTTGTAGGAGTTGCCAAGGACATACTTTTCTCCAAACTACAAAGGTAAAGAAAGTACTTAGTTTAACTTAGAGCCATTCAATTTTTGGATAATCCTGAAATTTGCCTGAAGGAAGCGGATTTCCAACTAAATAGCTCTCTTATTTAATATAGACATACAACCAAACAAAAGGTTCGTTGGTTTTATTTAGGCACGTTTTCTTTACCGGGTGTAGTTTGGACCTGTTTGAGTTTGCCACTACCATTCGGCGATCTACCGAGCGCAACATCCTTCTCCTGTTTTTCAAACGTCACTATATCAAGCACCTGATTGCCACGCGTATCGGTATCAACGAGCATAACAGTTTCACCATTACGAGACAACTTAAAGTTGGCATGGAGCCCTGCTTCTGCTTTACCATCTTCATCCAACCACACAAGAAGATAGCCGCGTGCAGGGATCAAGGTATCCTCCGGGAATGTCCATTTTTTGATGTTGTTAATTTTATCCGTCAAATACATTCCAGCGAGGTTCACTGTGTTGTCGCTGAGATTGTGGAGTTCAAGCCAGTCTTCGTATTGTCCTTGTGGGTCAGCGATGCTCTTGGTATTAAACGCCATCAATTCGTTAATGACGATAGGGCTGTCTTTTACAACAGGAACACCGACCTGATATTGTGCGGCTCCCTGTTCGGCACGTGCTGGTGAAAACGTAGTTGTGCCGTGGGTCTTCACTGCATTTGCTTCAACATAATAGTAGACTGTTGTATTTGCAGGGAAAGCCGGAATTTGTCCAACAAAACTATCCTTTTCCTTTGTCATCATAACCTGATTAAAAACAGCATACCGATCATCATTATAATATAAGAAAACCGAATCAGCTGCAACTGATTTATCGAGTGTCGCTTCAACCGAGACAGGCTGATTGGCTATAGGTGGAGATCCAGATCCGAGTTCGACGGAGATAATTTTCGGAACCGGTCTGTTGATCTCTGGATGGTTGCGTAGATATTCACGGCGTTCGTTGACAAAACGCTCGAGGTCCGCGGGAACACCGGTCACAAATTCTTGGTATCCGTACAACTTCTTATCGTCTTGTTGTACTTCTGTATCAATGAGGGTCTGGTATTCTTTGATAATTGGTTCCAACACTTCCCAATCAAGCCATTCATCTACAACGGTCCGGACATGTGCGAGATAACGAGCACGCCACTCTGGGTTTGAGAGCAATCGGTTGATAAGTGGACGCGCAGCATTATCTTCATGCGCAACAGGGGATACCATTCCATTTTCCAAATCACCCCATGACCAACCGCCGGGACCTCCGCCACCAGGACCTCCACGCCCCGATCGACCAAATCTGAAGCTTTCGTTGTTATCATGCGGTATAAGATGGAATTTACCGTTGACATCTTGATAGATAGCATAATCGCCGCCTTTATGAATGTAGCCATCATCATCCATAAAGACATTTGAGACTGCAAGCTGCCACAACACCTGATCAATATTGAGCATGGATGGAAGCTTTTCCATAAGTTCTGCGTCAGAGGTTGTTTCATCAAGCATTTTGCAGAGAGCGATGAGACCTTCCCAAGGGTTTTCAACGTTGCTGGTTTTGAGTTGATACGTCTCCTGATACGCTGTCGGATCGTCGCCTGCATAGACCAAGGCACCCCCTCTACCGGGACCTACTTTCCAGCGGATACCGCCTTTTGTACCGAACCACTCGGCGAGGAAATCTTTATTGTATTGTTGAAGATTGATATAGACCCCCCAATTTTCGCCGTTGATAACCAGTTTCACAAGGTTCGTTTTCATCGCAGGGATGTAGTCGCGCGCGATGCGATTGTAGAGCACTTCACGGAGGAAAGAGCCATCGACATGTCCGTTCAAGAGGTTAAGGGTTTTGTACCCGTAGAGGCGTTGCCCATCTTCACCGTAATCGACAGCGATGTTGAACGATTTTTTTTCTGACTGCACCGTAAAGTAGGAAGAGGTACCGCGAAAGTGGACACCGACATCGGAGTAGACCTTCCCATCAACAATAAGATCGGCAGGCACCTCAACATCCGTGCGGTAAAACGCATTCATCTGTTCGGACCAATCTTTATGGTGGAATCGGAGATAGAGGGTACGGAGTGTTTCAGCGTCGTAGAGTGGCGGTGAACCTTCTGGGATAGAAGTGAGGCTTGTCTGGACATCGCTCTGAACACTATTGTGCAAATTTTCCTCGTTCAGTGGTGTAATCGTGCCACCGCCGCGAGTCTCCAGCGCGGCTTGTCGTTCAGCACCGGTTAATTTGCCGTCTTTGTCTGTATCAAACTTATCGACTATTTTTTCAGGGGGTCGCGGTCCACCGCGTCCACCACCAAATGGCGGCATTCCGCCGGGCGGTCTATCAAAGGGGATGTTGGTTTGCATCTTCTCAATCTCTTCGCGACTGAATTTGTCCCCTGTAAACGCTTCTAAACCTGTGACTCGGAGCCTGAGGTCATCTTCTTCATTGCTCAGTTTACCG
>JAPPDN010000851.1:0-4174 GCA_028824575.1 Candidatus Poribacteria bacterium
CGTTTTTATATCTTGTACGCCACTGAATCTTTTTTATTATCTCGTCAAACTTGGTGTCACTCTCTGGTGCGAAAACCTCTCGAATTGTCTCAAAAACCTCCCGAACCCGATTTTGGTGGTCTTCCGAAACGCGCTTGAGATGTTTATAAAGTGGATAGAATGCCTCAAGCACCGCATAAGACTGAATGTAGTAATAAAAGCGATTATCTTCACCGAGTGAGATTTTAACAAGTTCAGCAAACTCTCGGCGATCATAACTTTTGCCCGCTTGTAGTTGTGCATAGAGTTTTCCCTGAACGAACGCGTGTCCTATGCTTCTGTGAGTGGTGTCTTTCTTACCGAGCAACCTACCTGTCCGTCCAATTCGCTGTGTGAACTCTGACCCATAAAGGGCATCAAAGCAAACGAAATCAATGTTTTGCCGTAATTTGTCCACTTTTTTGAAATTGTAACCAAGGTCCACCGTCGGGGTTGCGAGAACAAGTGGATAAGACATTGTTGCCTCACCCCGTTCCTTTGAATCCACAGCCCCTGTAATCAATCCGATTTTTCCTTTGAGTCCCGTATTTTTCAGACCTTGATTAATGTCCGTAATCGTACGAAGAGAACTGCTGATAACTGCACCTTCCTTTCCCGAATTACGCAAATCTGTAATCAACCCAGGGCGATTCTTGAGAACATCATCTATCTTGCCGCTATGTAGAGTTAATTCAATCTCAGAAAGCGTCTGGACCTTCTCATAACTATCGCTTTCTGCTTGCTCATTGTCTGGACTGACAAGTTTATATTTTAGGTCAATCTTGTCAAGATATTTGAACAACTTGTCATCAGGTGTTGCCGAAAGTAGACAGATTTTTCGCCCCGCATTGAAGTAACCGTATTCCTTCGAGAAAATGAAAAACATTAAGAAATTCGCAAGTTGTTTCGCGTTGTAGTAATGAAATTCATCAATGACGATGTAGTTGAATTTCACCAGAAAATCTCGGAAAAGATTCGCACTATCCATTTCAGAGTAACGAGAATAAAAACAGAGATAAAAAATATCGGGGTTTGTCACCAGAATCAGTTTCTTTCGTCCTGACAAATCAGGAAAATAGTCACGTGGATTTTCAATGATTTCGTGTAATTTTTTGGGATTTCTAACGAGATACCCTGGATCGTGAACGCCCTCCCATTCACGGAGTTTCTTACCAGTGACTTCAGCAACTTCAAATTTCAGTTTATGTTCCTCAACAAAATCTCGGATGTCATCTGCATGCTGACGGATCAGTTCATTTGTTGGCGCGATGAACAAAACGTTATCGTCTTCGTTTTTTAGGTCAAATAACCGGAGCAGTGAAGCCTGGGTTTTCCCTGTCCCTGTGTTGTAGGTGTTAATGACGAGATCGTTTGTCTTGAGTTCATCGTAGGTGCGTTTTTGATGGTAGAGTGGTGGATATTTCAACCTGA
The DNA here is from genome assembly GCA_028824575.1 of Candidatus Poribacteria bacterium. GTDB lineage: Bacteria > Poribacteria > WGA-4E > WGA-4E > WGA-3G > WGA-3G. The sequence continues at coordinate 1,450 of JAPPDN010000851.1, forward strand.
ATTCATTTGTTGGGTTCACCTTTTCATATCCAGCCTGTAGCGTAACTGTTATTTCTGGCATAGTGATAACTCCTAACTTGGCTAAAAGTCCGTATAAAACCGCATCCCCGCGGGCAACTTTGTTTTTGATTCATCTGCTAATTCATAGAAATCTCCAGATAACTGCACCTGTCGAATCAACGGAGTCGGACGGATATTAAGCATGTCAAACATACCAATCTGTATTTCAGGTGGTAGATCGTTCGGATTCAGATAATGCGGATAAGACACATTTTCTGCATGGTTTTCATGATAGTCCTGCTTCCGGGCAGAAATTTTCGCTTTACTCATAAATTTACCAAGGCGGATATAGCGCGGCACTCTGAACTCGTCCCGACTTGTCAGATAGAAAACGCCCTTATTCCCTATTGAAAGCATCTTGAGCCTTCCTATCTGTGGAAAGTTTGTTGCCCGTGCTTTCAATCTCGGATTGAAAATTCGCTGTCGATTGACTGAGATCGCATTCTGTTCCATTTGAAACCAATAGGAATCCGAAAGTGCGTTGAATTGCACAACCTTGAATCGAGCCTCTTGAGTTAGGGTCCCTGGCGTAACGTAAATACTAACTTCATTAAGTTGTTCCAGATCCATGGCGTAGGTAATTTCGCCCTCGTTGTGATAATTAGCACGGCACAATCCAAGCGCGTAAGCAAGCGCGTAATTACCGATTACCGGCTCCGTTTGGAAGAAGTTGTTAACCTCACGGCTGGCGAAAAAAAGGTTTTCCATCAATTCAAATTCACAACAATAGATGTGCATAAAAGTCCCCTAACGTTGGGTAGAAGTAACTACCCAACGTTCATTCTTATGGATTATGCATAGAGATTAGTAATTGATTCCAATAAAGATTTTACCGATGTCGGCGATACAAATGTTTGCTGTATCTCGTTGATTAACGCCTCCAAATCTGTATCACTAAGGATTTGAAGGTTACCAATAACGCCGTGCGATAAATCTGCCACTGATGCAACAATTTGCAATTTGACTTGTGTTTCATCAAGTGGAAACTTTTTGCCATTCGATCCGAGGCGGTCATAAACACTTTGGGTCAACTCCAGATTACTAAAGAGCTCACAATCGCTGAAGATCGCTCCTACAAGCATATTCTGCATTTTACCAAGCCGTGACGAAATAGCACCGTAGCGACGACTTCGTAGAATGTTCGCTATTACGTAGCGAATTTCAATTGCAGTTAAGTCTTTGAGCGTTTGCATATCAATAAACAGCGTTTCCGGCTTGACGTATTCGTCCTCTTGAATACTTGAGGACGCATCCCCTGTAACCGGATCGCGCATCGTGTTATTATCATATAGGGCATTGAATGTTCGCTTTGCTGTGACCGTCTGATAAGACAGAATGCTGAAGGCATCGTCTGTAATGACGCGAGATTTTTGTGCACCACCGCCACCGACAGCATAACCGTAAATCATACAGTCAGCGCAAATTCCACAAGGTTTGTTACGGTTCAACGCGCAGATATCATCCTCATCCCCCTCGCGTTCTCCTGCGGCATAAAACAGCAGGTTATTTTGCCGAAGGAGTTCACGGCCCGTTCGCCGTTCAACCGCTGTCTGTTTACGCTTACTGATTGTTACGCGAGAGATAGGTTCGTCGCGGTCTTCAAGCCCAGCGTAGACAGTATCACGCGCTAAGCCTTCACCAGAACCCTCGGTACGGAAAATCATCTCTGATTCCGCTTTACGCAATACAATTAGTGTTAGGTAACGGCTTTGGGGAAAGTTTTCGTATTTTTCAACCATAAAGTCGGTGTAATTATCCAGAATACTCATGACTGCTGTTTCTCCTCTTTTTTCTCTGATTTTGAAGTCATCTTATCGTGAAGATAGAAGATATAAGTTGATCGAATTTTTCTATGATCCTCAACTAATTCATTAAGCTCGCCCTGATAGGTGACATCAAGTAGTTGATTAAGCAGAACATCCACAAATTCAGTGCTCTGCTGTAATATCTTCGAGCGTCGAGTTTCACTCAAGTATTCGCTTGGGGTTAATCGTTCAATAGCACGAGCGATCTCTTTCGATGTGAAGGCACGTATATCCTCTCGCTTAAATCGATTTTCATTCCACCGACTTAGGCAATCAAATGCAATATCAATCGGTTTAGCAAGAGAATTATCTTTTAGGCTCTGGCCACGTAGATGCCCTTCCCACGCCAGACGAGCGAGTTCATTAATGTAAGACATAAGCGTGTCTCCTCCTTTCTGTGCCACAACATCGGCGATAAGTTGTGCTGTGTCACGAACAGTCGCGAACTGCAGTGGCTCATTTCCTGATTGTTCGCGTTTAATCATTTTGTGGGTTACGTAGTAAAGTTCAAGTGCATCGTAATTCAAACTGCGAATTAGCCGAACAAGATCGTCTGTCTCAATGCTGCCAATTTTTGATCGGATACTGTGCATATTGAGTAACTGATCAAACGCTTGTTGTGCCATTTCACTATCGAGGTCGTTGTCCGGCAACCACCCGCGAAATGCTGGTGGAATATGGTCTATAAAAAAATGGCTAAACTCATCGCCAGAAAAAATCGGGATTGACGAATCGGTCAACACTGCCCGGCATCCCAGAAAACGCTGGTAGAGCAGCGCGTTTTCAATAGCATATAGAACGTTCTCTGTATGATTGTTTTGCCCAGGCGTGTTCACAGGGATAGTCAGAATGTTACCAAG
>JAPPDN010000851.1:4184-9522 GCA_028824575.1 Candidatus Poribacteria bacterium
CTGGTATAGGATTCCCGTTGCTTTTTGTCTGTGAAACTGGCAACACTAACTGCGCCGTTTCTTGATAGGTACGAAAGGCATCGTACGTCTTGAGATACACCGATGGAAAATCAGGATCGCGAAATCTACTTTGTGCATCACGAAAAGCCTGAATCAGTACGTCAGTGAAAAACGATGGTGGATATAAATGAACAAAAAATGTTGAGGTGCTATTTGACATGTTGTAACAGATTTTGTCAAGCATATACTGGGTGCGGCATATACTACAAACGCGGCGTTTCGGTTCACGTGATGATCCGCCTTGAAGTCGATTTGAGAACTGCTGAACTTTAATATTCGGCGGCACATCCGGTTTCATCCAGAGGTCAGTATCAAATTCTGAACCGCAGGTACTACATTGCCCATGATTGTTCTTAACATACCGGGTCAGGTTTGTAGCAAAATCCTTGCTCCTACCAATAGCAAAATCAAAATCAACATACTTGCGAACATAATCTTTTAACACCTCAAATTCGCTTTCTGTTTGTAAGGTTTCCACAAGATTTGTTCCATCTTGTAGGATCAACTCGTAGATGTCGTCAAAATCCATACCCGAATTGTAGAGATCGCGCCCGATGATGTAACCTCGATCAGACAAGGCATTGAAAACCATGTATCTGGGGCGTAGGGTAGCATCCTCAATCTCCAACGGCAATTTGAGTAGATCATAGATATAACGCCAAGCGTCGGGGATAGTTGAGGAAAAATGCTTGTTAAGGAAAATGTAGTAGGTGCGGACTAATTCTCCAATCCTCACAGCAACATCGTCTGGAGGAAGGAAGTAAGCATCTTCAACTAATATTTCGTCAATCAACACAATCTGTGCTGCAGGATCAGGGTTCTTTTTACTCGGTTTCATACCGACTAATTTCCCGCGAGCATTTTGTAGCCGTCCACGACAACGATCATTCATCGCATCTACATTTGTTGCATATTTCCTTTCGCTAATGATGTTCTGCACCTCATTCCAAATTTCCTGGAATGATAAACCAAGCGAAAGACACTTTTCGTCTACCTTGATGCCTGCAGGACTGCCCTGAATGAACTTGCTGAATTTGCCACGGGTCTTCAACCCAATGTAATCCACAACAGAGTTGCCAATTGCTGTGATCTCGTCGGTTGTAACATGTACATTAAGATTTTGATCTACAAGGTAGGCAACACCATCAGGGTAGTAAAGTAATGGCAACAGATCTTTTTCCGTTTCCAAATACTTCACAATCTCATTGTGGATTAGGTTCGTTAAAATACCGCGTTGTTCGCTCACCTTGTGGTAGACAAATTTATACTGGACATCATCAAAAAGGCGGTTAATTTCCTTAAGAAAATCTTGCTTTTTAGCACGTTCCTCAAGCGTTTTTGAAAGATCAACCACGTCCATCGCTCGGATAATCGGGACAAGATACTTCAAAAGCCTATTTCTCTCAAGCGAATACGGATCGTAATTGAGATCAAGCGTTTCATCGTAGGTGTGATAGTGACGGGAATGTGCGCGGACCAGCACCTCAATATCCTTCAAATAATCTTGCCATTCTGAGAAAAATTTCTCAATCTCAAGGTTCGTCAACACTGCACCAACGTTTTTCGCATTTGCCAGATAGTTAAACGAACGCTTCTCGTCCTGAAACTCTTCAAGTTTGTTCAGATCGTGTACGCTGAACGCACTGAACAGTACTTGTACCTCAATATCGTCAAGATTCAATATCGGACGTAATCGCTCCAGAACGCAAATCCCATTAAGGACATGGAGGTAAAGTGATTGTCCCGCTTTCGCTCCCCATTGAATAATTTTCTGATACTCACGTAACCTGCCATTTGCGACTTCCCCTACATACGTGCGGAAGATGTCATCAGCATCGGAACCAATACCAAGTGAAAAAAGCAACTCTTCATTCCCGGATTTCTGTTTTGCCATGATGTCTCCTTTCTAATTGCATCGATTTGGACTACATATAATCGCGCAAACCGGCAATTGATTTTCAATCTTCCTTAAATTATAACACATAAAATTAGTGTTTTACACCAAAATCAGAAAATTCAACCAAAAAATGCAGAAAAATAGGACTTTTTTCCAAAAAAATTCAAATATCGCGCAAATTTCTTGACTTCTTACGCAAAATCGGGTATACTTTATTGGATAATTCACTTGCAGAAGTAAAGTAACAGCCGAAAACTATTGCGTAGGCTGAGCTGCCTACCGACCGGTCGGTAGGATAGGTTGCCCACCTTCTTCACCAAGGTGGTTTTCTGCCGGAGAACGGACATTTAAAAACATTAGATGAGAATCAGAAGTAAAATCGCAGCCGAAAACTGTTGCGTATGCTGAGCTGCCTGCTGACTGGTTAGCAGGATAGGTTGCCCACCTCCTCACTAAGGTGGTTTTCTGTAGTTTGTTTAATAGGGCGGGGTTGTGTGCTCCGCCCTATTTACATATACACCGTCGGGCGGGGTCCCGGGGGTTCAGGGTAAATAGAATTCCGCCATCCCACAAGAACTCCTTGTTTTATCGCGCTCGAGAAAATTTCTTTAAGTTCATCATTCTTGTATTCCAGCAAATCCCTGGTGGCACCAGCCACTGCATCTGCTAACCGGATGAGCGGTTCGCTTTCATCCTTTCTGCCTCGGACCTTTCCGACATGGCATCCAAGTTTCCTTAATCTAACTTGGTACTCCTTATATTGGGTTCTGACCAGACCGTCAATATAAACGGACACAAGAGAATTAAAAGCGTGCAAATTGGCAACCGCCAAGTCAATACTCCGGACAGTAGCTCTAACATAATCCTTGGGTTTCCGAAATACGTAGGAAAACAGAAGGATATCGCTAAAGCGAACGTCTGAAACGACAGTCCTTAGGTAAACCAAACGGTTCTTTTTGTTTGCTTTTCCCCACTTAACATGCTGTTTACGCGAAGTTCTTTCAAGATCCTCACAAAGTTGGCGAAACTTATCACTGTCTTCCACTGCTACTCCAGCAACGATGAACCATTCACCACCAATACGTTGCCTCGATTCGTCAATATAAAGGTCGATTTCTACGTCCTCTCCAAATCTTCAGCATAGACATCGTGCATCCGGCGCACAATTTCCGCAAACTCTGCCCGAAATTCTGGTGGATCTAAGACTTCCACAGCATCGCCGAGACTCAATACCCAAAACGTAAACTCCTCTTTCGGTACCTCATAATGGACAATCACGGCTCCATCTGGACACCGTTCTACAATCTCTTGCGACCGATGCCGTTCCTTCTCCGTGACGAGATACGCTTTGTGCGCCGCGATTTTGAGTGTCACGCGGATCGGATCACCGCTAAAGAGTTCCCATCGAGATGCCAAATCCTCGGATAACGAAAAATCTGCGGGAGTTTCAAAGGTCTCATCCGTTAGCATCACTCTTTGGAAACGGAGGATTTTAAAAGTTAGCGAGGTGTTTTCCGATTGATTGGATTTCGCTTCAAGATACCAATCCGATCTCCGGAAAAAGATGGCGTAGGGATGAAGTATATGTCTAACAAACTCTGTTTTGCCGCCGGGTTGATAAACCGCCCGAACCACTTTTTGCTCGTAAAGTGCCTCCTCCAAAACGCGAAAGTGTTTCTCAACGTCGTTATCACTATCATCACCATAGTGGTCCGCATTCTCCGAGAAATGCAGCTGTTCCTCAGCCTCATCACCATTGGCGATAGGTTCAAGTTGTGCAGGAATACCCTTCTCCAATTTTGATTGGATATGTTCAGCGAGGGAGATGTCAAGTTTTTCTAAGACGCTTCTGAGAGGTGCCTCAAAACGCGGTTCTTTTGCAAGTGGCGAGGCGGTAATCACTAATTCCAGTACCTGTGCTTCTTCCGATTTGATGCGGGGCCAACGCAATGGACGGACTGACTCAATCCAGTAGGATCCCTTATCCTTTTTCAACGCGTAAAAATCCTTGATAATTTTCAGGTCTTCGTAGATTCGAGTTATATCAACGTCATAGAAGTCTACCAGATCACGGACCCTGATGCCTCTCGATTTCTGAAGACGCTCTATTATGCTCAAGATACGCCGCATCTGTTTTCTGCCATCACTATAGCCCATAGTGTCTCCTTATGAATAACCTCAAGAACCATTTCAATCAAAGGGAAATAAACAATTATAGGACTTACCCAAACGACAAAAGAATCGCGAGTAAAACTCGCTCCTACAGAAGATCGCGAGTAAAACTCGCTCCTACAGAAGATTTAACTCAACGGACACAGATTTGAGGATGTCCTTTATAGGTTCTGCAATTAGATATGACTATGTTAAGTATAACAGGAAAAAACGCTGAATGCAAACATTCCCATCACCTCAACAAGTAGCTGCTTCCATCCTGACATCCTTCCAATATTCCATTCCTTTTCCTTGACGAAAAGTGCTGTTGGACGTATAATAACAGCATGACACGAGGCATTTTTATTACAGGGACAGGTACGGAAATTGGGAAAACTGTGATCGCTGGCGGTCTCGCGGCATCGCTTAAACAGGCAGGGACAGACGTGGGTGTGATGAAACCGATTAGCACAGGCGATACTGCCGATGCGGGGTTCCTCAAGCACGCTGCACAAGTTGACGATGAACTCTCCCTGATTAACCCAATCTACCTCCGGCATCCGTTAGCACCCTCCGTCGCAGCGAGGATAGAAAGGACAGAAATAGATCTGTCCCGCATTGAGACCGCTTTCGCTGAACTCCAACAGCGATACGATTTCGTGATCGTGGAAGGGGTCGGCGGGATCGCGGTGCCAATCCGCGACGATTTTCTCGTTGCCCAACTTATCAAGCAACTTAAACTCCCGATACTCATTGTCGCCACTGCCGGTTTAGGTACGCTCAACCACACGCTTTTAACCGTCGCATTCGCTCAGCAGTTTAATATCCCAATTGCTGGTATTGTGCTTAATGGACTCCGTTCAGAGAGTGCCGGACTCGCTGAAGCGACAAATCCAGTCGAAATCGAGAAATTGACGGGCATCACAGTAGTTGGAGTTGTCCCATACCAGAAACAGCTGGACACGCCTCGTCCAGATTTAGAGTTTTTGGCAGAATTTACGAACCAGCATATCGCATGGAGGAAATTAGGAATACCTTAAAATGGATACCGCTATTGTTCTCGCTACAGGATTAGGACGCAAAGTCTGGCCCTATGGGGAATTCCGACAGAAATGTACAATCCCTATCGCCAATAAGCCGATCGTTCGTCGAGTTGTGGAAAATTTGCTTGAAGCGGGTTGCCAGCGAATTATCGTTGTCGTGGGGCATCACGCACCTGTTGCGCGTGAT
>JAPPDN010000047.1 GCA_028824575.1 Candidatus Poribacteria bacterium
GTCTGTTCTCTTTTCTATCAATGGACAGGTTCACGGACACTACGCATCTGAATTCATAACCCGCTCCTTAAAGTTGAACTTACTCAAGGAACACCTCCTTATTCATGTTGATTGCACAGATATGAACTACAATTTCCGTAAAGAATTGTTTATGGCATCTCGTGACCGATTGAAGGGTGGGGAAGAGACACGGGAGTTACGGAAATTTTTGGCGGAAAAACTCGGTGATAAAAATGGGCGATTGGCAGAAATCCATAAACGACGGAAAGCCTCTATAGCAATAGAGAGTGAGGATGCAAAAGACTTGATTAAATCTTTAGCACAGAATTTCTCTCAAAACCAAGATTTATTACAGTTGTTAGGACAAGCCCTAAATCTACAGACAAAAGGTGAAAAAAAAAGAAGCACCAACAAATCAACGAAGAAGAAATCAAAGAAAAATGACATGCAACCCTTTGATCCACAAAAATTTCCAGCATTTTTCAAACGCAGTGTACAGGGAAAAGCAGGAAATGGGGTCGTGTCAATCCCGATTGGTGGTGAAAAAACGGTACTTTTTGACACAAATGTTGAAAATAACTATTTTGATCGGATTGAAGATCCAGGTGAATTGAAAATTGCCCTTCTTGACTTCAAAACAAACGAAACACAAGGTGGAGATGCACCAGGTAAAGTTGATCGGATTGAAAACGCGTTTAATGCACGAAAAAGTAGTCCGCAAGAAGGAATAATCAAAATTCATCTCAATCCAACCGAAGAAGTTAGCATAGGGGATGAAGCAAGGATTAACGTTAGCCTTAGCGATCCTAGTGGTAGCTTTTTTCAGGAAACATTCTGGGTAAAGATAAGCGAACCTAAGGCACCTCCACAACCTGCGCCAAAATTAGATGATGCAGAAAATCCAAATTTAGGTTTGCCTGAGGTGAAATTAGTCCATGAAAAGGATTGGGATCAATTCGGAGAGGTAGGTGAAACAATGGACCACTCTACTGTGATGTATCCTGAGGTTGAAGGTGAAAAATTGGAAAAGATATTTATAAACATGGATAGTCGAGTTTTGCTGAATTTTAAGGCGAAAATAAGGAATCCAAATCAAGATGAGTTAGAAGCAGCAAATCGGAGATACATCGCTGCTGTGTACTCTCATACACTGTTTCTGTACTCAATCACGAAGGGGCATAAATATCAACTTGTGAAAGAGAAAGACGGCACGAATTCTGATGTTGAAAATGTTGAATTAGGCACTTATCTCAAAGATTTATTTGAAAGTTATTATGCGGAATTTCTTCTGAATTTTGGTTTCGATGAAATCACGCAATTGATGCAAGATTAACTTTCAAAAGCATCAGTATCCTTTTCTCACAAGTAAATAAGTGTTTCATCTGTCCAGTATATCTATAGGTTCTCAGATCTTACCCGCAATCTAACAACCGAATATTTCTTGATTTTCCGCTTTATATATGTTATCCTTATAGTATGTTATGTTAGAGATTTGAAGAAAATCCAAAAAACGGAGCAACCTACAGATACCATTGACTACCAAAAATCCAAAATGCTACACTTCCATTGGTAACTTTTTTGCGCAGCCAGAAATATCAAAAAAACGCCTCTAAACCCATACAGTGACTGGGTTTACGACCTAAATATAAAAATTACCAAAAAACGAAAAAAGTTACCATTTGGTAACTTTTCAGTCAGATTGGTATCTTTTTTAGCGCAAAATCACATCGGGACTTTCCAGCAGAAAACATCAAATGGAAAGATCGGAGTTACAAACGCCGCCTACAAGTGTGACAGCACCTAACCGGTAGGCGGGAAACGCATATCGGATGACCTGATTCGCCTACTGCCACACCCGCGCCAATTCGCGAGTCAGACAACACAACCTCACAATCCTATCAATCCGGTAACCCCAAAAACCAGCGCATCAGACAACGGCAAAAACCAAATATTCCCCTTGACTTTATACTTTATATATGATACACTTAAAATACACAATGTTAGAAGTTTGAGAACATCTAAAACAACCTACGGAAATTTTCGCAGCCTATCGCAGCATTTCGCAGCCTGTCGCAGCCTGTCGCAAGGAGACCAAACCATGAACACAAAACACCAGAACCCAAAAACACAACTACCACCCGCAATTGAAAAGAGACCGATCGTTTATGACGACATAGAGCTTGAAGAAGTCCGAGAAGTCGCAAACTTGCCACCCATCCAACTCTCACCCGACGAGATAGAATACGCCATCTCACTTTTCGCCAGAGGGTTCGCACGCGGCGATGTCGTCATCGGGATCATTGAGCAATTCCCCGAACGGTCCACCCAAGACCGCGCAGACGATACATTCAGAAAAAGACTCTCCGATAAACTTCGGATCTGCGACCCAAGCAGCGCCGTCTTCGCAAAAAATCGGTTTAAAAGCCTTTACGACCTCCACCAAGAACACATCCGTGAGACCCTCGGGAACACATACTCCCGGATAGACACACTCTTGAAAGAGACACTCCGCGAACGCGTCGAAGCACAGATAGCGCGGTTGGAAAAAATTGACGCAAAGATTGAACATTTACACGAACTCTATAACCGTTACCAAACAGCACACGCAGAAGCCAGAATGCCAGAAATACGGGACGACGCTTTCCGAAACCTCCACGTCACAGATCAGTCGCTGCTGAAATGGTATAACCTCCGATTGAAAGAAGAACAGGGCTTGATGGGATTATTTATCTCCCTCAAAACGCTGGAAGCAAAACTCGCAGGGGTCTCAAGCCTCCACGCCGCGTATACGCCACAAGAATGGTAATACCATTTCTGTTAATAAATCTCTCTTTATGTAGAATAAACTTTTAGTTTGTTCCGCATCACCACACATTCCATGAAAACCGCTGATGCGATAGCATTATTTAGAAATGGTATAACCCACAAAGGAAACTTTCAATGCCAGATAGAAACCCGCGCGATGAGAAACAGGTAGAAACAGCAGAAAAACGATGTCCAAAGAAACCCGCGAATGCAGGGTCACTCAATTGTTCGTTTTGGGTGTTGTCCTTTTTGCAGGTGTTAATACTTTATATATGTTATGTTTTTAAAAATTCGCTGAAATTTTCGCAGCCTGTCGCAGCCTATCGCAGCGGATCCTGCAAAAAAAGCCGTTCGATCCAATAATTTCTTAAATTAGGACTTACGCATGCTGCTCTTTTGTAGCACAAACTTTCCAGTTTGTGGCCGGAGACCGCTGTGTTTTCCGAAAATTCTCATCTAACAGAACGGGCTGCACTCAAAATTGCGTAAGTCCTGTTAAAATTGAAGGGGCCTGCCCACTAATGGTATAATAATTGACATCCGTCCTTTGGATATGTTATCATTTTCATATTAACGGGGATTAGGGGCACAAAAATAAAGGAACCCTTGAACATGAGAGAGCAACGCACGCTTTTCGATCTGACACAAGACGGTACCCAAAAACCGAAAAACCGTTTGAACTGGCAACTGTTAGACGGTTCACAACAAAAGCCGCGCCGCAATCTATTATTGGGAAATGGGACACAAAATGACCATTTCATATTAACGGGGATTAGGGGCACAAAAATAAAGGAACCCTTGAACATGAGAGAGCAACGCACGCTTTTCGATCTGACACAAGACGGTACCCAAAAACCGAAAAACCGTTTGAACTGGCAACTGTTAGACGGTTCACAACAAAAGCCGCGCCGCAATCTATTATTGGGAAATGGGACACAAAATGACCATTAACGGAATTTTCTTTGACTTATACGGGACACTCTTGGTGTACGGAAATATGGATGCTGCATGGTCTGATTGGTTAAACGAATTTCATAAACAACTCAGATTGCACGGATTGACACGGGCAAGAGAATCATTTGCTAAAAGCTGCGATCAGTTTTTCGGAAAAAGCGAACCAACGCCGAGACAACACAGTATGACGGTGTTTGAACAACGTATCCAAAACCTCTGCGCCAATTTAAAACTGAATCTAACCGCTGAAGATATAACAGAAATAGCAAACAAAATTGCCGATGCCTGGCAAAAACATATACGGCTCGATGCTGAGGCACTACACGTCTTGCAAACACTACAGCGTTCCAAAAAGCTCGCGCTCATTTCTAATTTCGATCATCCACCGCATGTTCACTCAGTTCTCAGTAAACTCGGTCTGACGCATTTTTTCGATTCGGTTGTTATCTCCGCTGAAGTGGGTATCAAGAAACCGGATCCACGCATATTTGACTCGGCACTTGAACAAACTGGAATGAAGCCAGAAGAAGTCGTTTATGTTGGGGACACAGAAGATGATACGGAAGCCGCTCGCGCTGCGGGTATTGTCCCGATACTGATACAAAGGGAAAATGAGGGCAATGCGTTTGATTTCAGCGTCAATAAAGACAATTCGGAGCAAAAAGAATTCACGCTTGATGGGAGCACAATAACCAAACTCTCCGAACTCACAACACAGTTTGTTTGAATCCTATGTTACCGACATAAATCTCTCTTGCTGACGGTTTCCGACGGCTGACGGCTGATAGCCAATCCGCTGACAGCCATAAAAAAAGGAGTTCGCACACATGACAGGTGAAGAAAAATTTCAGGTAGACCTTGAAGGCTACCTCGTCATAAAGAACGTCTTGACCGACGACGAAGTCGCCGAGATGAACGACATCATTGATAACGGAGATCGCCAAGGACCGCCGAGCCTCTGGGGTGAACCCTTCAAGCGGCTCATTGACCATCCGACAATCCTGCCGTATCTCATTGATCTATTAGGACCGCACGTCCGACTCGATCACGATTACTCTCTCTTTATGCAGAAAGGACAAGGCCGCGGTGGATTGCACGGCGGCGAGGACGGCGGACGCGCCGGTGGACACGTCGGTGACCATTGGTATAAATATCGAGACGGTTACATGCGAAACGGACTCTCCGTGATGACCTACAATCTCGCGGACGCACCCGCAGGCGCAGGCGGATTCGCCTGTATCCCAGCGAGCCATAAGAGCAACTTTGCACCGGAAATCCCATCGGAAGTACGCCGATTCGAGCGTCCTGCACACTACGTCGTCCAACCGCCCGTCGAAGCGGGAGATGTGTTATTCTTCACGGAAGCACTCATTCACGGGACGATGCCCTGGACAGCCGACCATGAACGCCGGTCATTGCTCTATAAATACAGTCCCGGACATTCCGCTTGGTCGCAGAATTATTACGACATCAGCAAATACGACGGGTTGACAGCGCAGCAGAAACGGATGCTAATGCCACCCTCCATCGGCAGACGACCACCAGTCATTGACCCAGATTAAAAAGGACTGACAAATTTCCATGTGATAGTCGACTATGCTACATACATCTCTTTTCTGACAACCGACGGCTGACGGCTGATAGCCAATCCGCTGACAGCTGAAAACCAAACAAAAGGAACTGCAACCATGACAGGTGAAGAGAAATTTCAGGTAGACCTTGAAGGGTATCTTATCATAAAGAACGTCTTGACCGACGACGAAATTGCCGAGATGAACGACATCATCGATAACACAGAACGTCAGGGACCCCCAAGCCTCTGGGGTGAACCTTTTAAAAGACTGATTGACCATCCGACAATCCTGCCGTATCTCATAGACCTATTGGGTCCGCACGTCCGACTCGATCACGACTATGCCATCTTTATGGAAGAAGGACAGAAAGGCGGTAGACTGCACGGCGGTGAAGATGGTGGTAGACCCGGCGGTCCCGAAGGCGATCACTGGTACAAATATCGTGACGGTATCATGCGTAACGGCTTATGCGTGATGACATATAATCTGGCGGAGGCACCCGCAGGCGCAGGCGGATTCGCCTGTATCCCCGGAAGCCACAAGAGCAACTTCTTACGGGAAATCCCATCAGAGGTACGGCAATTTGAACGTTCCACGCACTACGTCGTCCAACCCCCTCTGGCAGCAGGGGACGTACTCTTCTTCACGGAAGCACTCATCCACGGGACAATGCCATGGACAGCGGAACATCAACGCCGATCATTGCTCTATAAATACAGTCCCGGACATTCCGCTTGGTCAGGACACTACTACGACACCAGTAAATACGACGGGTTAACGGAACAACAGCAACGGATGCTGATGCCACCCTCCATCGGCAGAAGACCACCAGTCATTGAGCCAGATTAAAAAACCAAAAGGTCTGTATATAGTAACCCAATTTGCTACCAAGGATTTTTGGGGTTTTTGCTTGGGTATTTCTGCGTATTGTAACACAGTTTTTCGGACATTGTCTTCACCCCGTAGGGGTGTTATATCTATAGAAAATGGTATATTCAAGCGACCGCACCCCGTAGGGGTGCTATTGCTTCGCAGTGAGAATAAACAAGGGGCAACTTGCCTTATAGTAGTTGGTTATCCATATAAGAAACCTCTTTGCTGACAGCCGACGGCTGACGGCTGATAGCCAATCCGCTGACAGCGAAACAAAAGGAACTACAACCATGACAAGTGAAGAGAAATTTCAGGTAGACCTTGAAGGTTACCTCGTCATAAAGAACGTCTTGACCGACGATGAAGTCGCTGAGATGAACGATATTATCGACAACGGTGAACGTCAGGGACCGCCGAGTCTCTGGGGTGAACCCTTTAAGCGGCTCATTGATCATCCGAAAATCCTACCGTATCTCCTTGAGTTATTAGGTCCACACGTCCGACTCGACCACGACTATGCCATCTTCATGGAGGAAGGTCCACAGATTAATGGATTGCACGGCGGCGAAGATGGCGGTGGCCCCGGTGGTCCCGAAGCGGATCACTGGTACAAATATCGCGATGGCATCATGCGCAACGGTTTATCCGTGATGGCATACAACTTAGCGGATGCCCCAGAAGGCGCAGGCGGATTCGCCTGTATTCCCGGAAGCCACAAGAGTAACTTTTTGCGAGAAATCCCAGTAGAGGTGCGGCGATTCGAGCGTCCCACACACTACGTCGTCCAACCGTCCATCAAAACAGGGGATGTCGTCTTTTTCACCGAAGCCCTCGTTCATGGAACGATGCCGTGGAAGGCAAAACATCAACGGCGGTCGTTGCTCTATAAGTACAGTCCAGGACACTCCTCATGGTCGAATATCTATTACGATATCAGCAAATACGGCGAGTTGACCGAACAACAGAAACGGATGTTGTTGCCGCCATCCATTGGCAGCCGTCCGCGCGTTATAGATACGGATTAAACAAGGTTAGTTCATTTTTGCCCGAGGCCGGTAGTATAGCGAGCACAACTCGCACCTACCGGACTAAATTGACTCGGTTTTCAGTTGCTTGTGATGGGTAGTCTTATCACAAAAATCACAGAAATCACAGTTCAGACTTAATAACACGAAAATACCACGAAAAAATCACTAAATTGACACCTATGGCGCGGTTAGGAAACCACACCATAAGTGTCAATCTTAGAAAAATAACCGTCGCGCCCCCCAGGCCGGTAGGTTCGGTTTCCTAACCGAACCGGGTTCTACGCGGAAACCTTGATGACTTTAAAAACCTCTTGAGTCTCGTAGGGGCGGCATTTCTGTAGAAAACCGTAACCCCCAGAAACCCAGCCCCGTAGGGGGTTTTTGCTTGGGTGTTTCTTCAGCATCTATGAAAGTATTGCGGCAAATATTGCGAAAAACCGCTAAATTGACACCTATGCTGCGGTTAGGAAACCGCACCTACCGAGTTTGGGGCAGAGAAGGAAGGTGTAAATGCCAAAGATTCAACTTACCGGTAACCAGAGCGATTTCCTTAAAATTGTTGTCGCAGCGACAGGTCGCGGCGACCTTGAAACCGTCCGCCAACTGCTTGACGATAACCTCGCTTGGATTCACACCGTCGGTTCACATGGGCGGACGATGTTGTGGGAGGCGGCATATCGCGGAAAATTGGAGATGGTTCAATTTCTCCTTGAACGCGGTGCCGATATAAATCTACCGGGTTGCTATCATATCCAACACCGCCTTGAGATAACACCCTACTGCGTAGCACGCTACGAAGGACGGGACCTCGTGGCAGACTACCTACTTCAACACGGCGCGACAATCGACATCCACACCGCCGCCTACCTTGCCGATTACGATACAGTTCGCTCGCATCTTGATAACGACCCAGGTCTCGTCAATAGTGCATACCTTCAAGCGGTCATGCTACCTACAGGGAAACCGCACACCTTTGAGCACCGAAAAACGGCGTGGGCGACTCCGCTCTGCTATGCTATCAGGGGCGAAAACCCAGCAATCGTTGAATTGCTCATCTCCCGCGGTGCAACCATCGCGCCATATAGCGAACGTTTTCTGGATTATGCCGTCTCAGGGAATCGGATAGAGATTACCACGTTATTACTCAAGAATGGGGCGGATCCGAACAAAGCACCACGGATCTTGGACGACGGTTCCGAAATGAGCAAGCTCCTCAAAAATTACGGTGCTCCACCGAAGGACATAAACGATCAGGGTGACATGGGATGGCCCATGCTCGTTTACGCCTGCCGCGGCGATAACGGAGAGCATCCAGACGAAATTCTGAGGCTTTTAGCACTCGGTGCTGATATCGATGTACGGAATTACAAAGGGAAAACGGGGTTACATTATGCAGCGAAAGCAGGCTTTTTCACAATCATCAATCTGCTCATCGAAAAAGGTGCCACCATTGATGCCCCCGATAACAACAGTGAAACCGCACTGTTTGAAGCGATCCGATCAACAATAAAGGACGGTGAAAAACAGCGCGCAGCAATCGAAGCACTGCTCGCCAAAGGTGCGGATCCAAACTTTAAGAATAGGAAAGGTCAAACACCATTGCAAGTCGCGCAGCAGATGCGACGGGCGGACGCAGGAAAAATCGTTGAACTGTTGCGAAAATACGAAGCAATTTAGTATGCAGCAGGAAGTCAACCCCGAAAGTGCCCATAATCTTGAAAAACCCTAAATCCTATAAATCATAGTTCAGACAATTATAACGCAAATCTCTGCCAACGGATTTTGAGCATTGTAATACGGTTTTTTCGGACACTTTCTTCACCCCGGAGGGGTATTATGTCTATAGAAACGACGTATTTAAGCGACCGCACTCCGTAGGAGTGCTATGTCTATAAACAAGTGGCAATTGCGTAATTATAGTGAATCCTAAAGATAAATGGACATATTCGTAGCATAAACTTTTAGTTTGTGGCACTCATTCTGTAGCATAGGAGACCGTATGAAGATTAAGAATTTAATCGGGTAATTCTATGACGTGTGATAACAAGTGGATCGGTTCGTAGTAGTGCGATTTTGCGGTGTACTCACCCAAATGCGAAGTGCATTATCGCACGTCGCGTAGCCGCAATTACCCAATTTATTTGTTAAACCTCATTTGGTCTCCTGTGGCACTTGCAAGGACGATGTGAGTATTAGGAATTGTTTGAGAGTGCCTCTTATAGTAAAGCCCATAATTATTGAAACACATCAAATCGAAGCGATTCCCATCTT
>JAPPDN010000988.1 GCA_028824575.1 Candidatus Poribacteria bacterium
ATGCACGTGTTGTACCTGATACTGCGGAAATGGAATCTCAACGCTTCCTGAGACGTTCCCACGTGTAACGTACCCGCTCGCTGACATCGTATCCAATTGCCAGTGAAGTGTTGTGCCAGTGATGGTTTTGTGTGAGAAATGGCTCGCGTAGATATCCGCTTTTATCTCATCACCCGGTGCCACCGTTGTTCCGGGTGGATAGTCAATGGCGATAAAGTCAAGCGTATTGATGTCCAGATAGTCGTATCCGAATTCCTTTACCGACCTGTCGTAGTTCATGAAGCCGTTGTGTTCCCACTCGATGTCTTGTAACTCAGTATAGATATATCCACAGATTTTTGGATGGAGCCGGAGTTCATTCGTCAGGTATTTAAAACACCATGAAACATCCTTGTCCCCTGCGCCTGCGGAAATACCACCATACTCGCTATTAATCAGTGGCGCATCGCTTTGGACGTTGCCACCGGCATAATTGAACGCTGAGCCCGGATATGTTTCTGCTGCAACGTTCTCGATGTGTTCCTTCGCGCGGTCATAGTCATTAATATAAAAATGCCATGAGTTGATGTCCGTTTCCACATGGTCGTACAGACACGGCGAATTATCTTCAATCAGGCGGGTCGTATCTAAGGATTTAGCGAGGTGGTACATCTCGCGCACCCATTCCTGTCGATCCGTCATCTCCTTGTACGCGTTACCGCCGAGTCCCCAAGTTTCGTTGAAATTGCACCAAGAGATAATCGACGGGTGATTGTAATCACGCGCAATGTTTCCGCGAAGCGTCTCTACAAATCGTGCCTGTGCTTTCTCCGTGTAGGTGCCAAAATTCGGGATATCGCACATGAAGAGCAACCCTAACTTGTCAGCCCAATAGTAGAGACGTGGTTCATCGACTTTGATATGGAGACGCAAAAAATTGAATCCGAATTCCTTTGCGCGTTCGACATCCGTACGGATTGCCTCGTCTGTTAGGAATGTGTACACACCTTCCGGATTAAACGACTGATTGAGCGCACCGAGGAGATAGATAGGACGGTTGTTAAGGTAGATATACTGGTAGTCTCCACCCGGGGCTTTTGCGATGGAAACCTTTCGCATCCCAAAGTAAGTGAAAATCCGATCAATAACCGTCCCTTCTGCTACCAATTCCAGCGTAACATCGTAGAGGTTTGGGGTGTCTACGTCCCACAAACGCAGCTGCTCAGGGGGGATACTCACTGTGAATTGTGTCTCATTACTCGAAACCTGCTCAGAACCGCTGAGTTCATCGCAATGCCAGCGTAAGGACAACTCGGTATTCTTTATGTCTCCGTCTATATTAACAGCAAAGGTAGCGGTAGCATTATCAATATCAGGAGTGATGTGGCATAGTGCGATGTGGGTTGCACTTCTCGGTTCGAGGTAAACGGTTTGCCAGATACCGCTGGTACGGACATACCAACCGATCTGTTTGCCTGCAAGTTGTTCACTATGATCTTGAGCATCATACGCGCGGACGACGATGTGCGCAGCTTCTCCGGGTGTAAGTGCGTCTGTAATGTCAAATTCAAATGGCAGGTATCCGTTTTCGTGCGTGCCTATTTGGTTTCCGTTTATCCAGACTGTTGCTTCCCAATCAACGGCACCAAAATTCAAAATAACGCGTCTGTCGCCCCAATTTTCAGGGATTGAAACGACTTTGCGGTACCAGCCGATTGTATGTCGCGGTTCGCCGCGATAATTGCCTTCACGGTCTAAACCGCCACAGGTAACCTCTTCGGGGTTAAGATATGCGTTTTTGCTCAGGTAGTTTACGTTGTCTGCTTGTTCTTCCGCTCCCCATGCTGCAAGACTTTCCCAAGGATAGGGGACCTGTATTTGTAATGTCCATGGAGAATCATCAGTCGATTCTGATGAATACCACTTATTTTGTTTACCAATATTGTCTGGGTCGAATGCGAATTCCCACGTACCGTTGAGGCATATCCAATCGATCCCTTCTGATGTCCCGCGTTGGAAATCCGGACGCGGGTATTCGGGGCGCGGTGTGTCTGTATTGTTCCCTCTCATATTTTTCCTTTTTTTATTAGTTGTCAGTTATCGGTTATCAGTTTTCAGTTAAAAGAGAGGTTTGTTTAACAGAAGTCTCTTAACTGGCCACTGATTACTGAAGACTGAAAACCAATATATCATAAATTGTTTTTCTATTCAATTTTTTTATCTTATGCGGGGTTGATTCTTCTGGCATAATTTCCAGATTTCTCTGAGAGAAAATCACTGAATTTCGCCGCGGATGGTGAGTGCGCTTGCGACTGAAAGGAAGTCTCTGCCTTCTTCGACTCTGTCGTGGTGGTAGCTGAGACCGAGGTGGAAGTTTGCTGAGATGTGGGTGCTGATTTTGTAGCCGACGCGCAGTGTCGTCTCGTAACGCTCGGAGCGTTCCTCGCGGTTTAGGCCGAAATTTTCTCTACGAATCGACCAAGAGAGGGTATTCGTCAGTTCCAAGTCGTGTTTAAGTGGGATTCTGCCGAAAAACGGAAACCGTATACCGTTTTCTGTCCGATACCGATAGTCAATACTAAGATTTGGTGTTACGATCAAAGCCTTACTCTGTATGCCGCTCCGTTGTTGGTCTCGGAGTGTCGTGCGTATACCCAATGCTGTCCGCGTCTCTTTACCCCATGTGTGTATCCAGCTGAGTGATGGCGTGTGTGCCGTGCTATCGCTAAGCGTCGTTTCCAGTGTTGAATTGTCTCGTTTTGTGAAACTATAGCGCAGTTGAAAACTGGAGGTTTCTTGTGCCTTCAGTTTTAAATCGGCTTCGTACGACTCGGCGTGCGACGTGTACGTGCTCCCTAAACTTTTCCGAAAACTTTCAGACGTGCTGAAATTTGTTCCTAAGGATGCCCAACTCCACGGGTCTACCGAGCCTCGAACTGTGTAACGATTACTGCGCCGGGAATTCGTCCGTTCCTTTGCGTCATCCGCAAGCGACCAAATTTCTAAGGCAGACAACCCGGATGCAAGCTGCCGATACGATTCGGTAGCCGTAAAATTAGCATTCGTGCTAATCGTGAAACTTTTCAGAATTCTATGCAAGATACCATCTTGCGCTGCTTGTGCGACATTCTCTGGCACTGTACTATTTCCTGTCTCACCTTTATCGCGTTCAATCCAGTCGCCGCGGTTTTCTTCTAACTCTTGGATCTGCGTCTCGTCGATACCGTTTTCTCGCAGCTGCTCAATTATTTCAGGGTTTCCTTCGTTACTTGGCAAGGATAGGGAATCGGGGTTAGAAACCTCTCCTACTGAAGAGGGCGATGTGCTGTCTTGGGGGCCATCTGTAGGGTTCTCAGGGTTTGGCGTTTTTTCAGGATTCAAAAACCAACCGAACCACTTTTGAACGCGGAGGTTCATGCCGAGGCTGACATTACCGTTAAGGGATGCGTTTTTCTGTTCTCTGAACCAATTCTCACGAAAACTCATACGGCTTGTCACAGTCGGACGCATGCCGATCAAATCTCGATTCAGTCGAGGTGTCAGGGAGAGGCGATGCTCCCGTTCAGCGATTGAGAAATCTTGTTCAGGAGTTTCTTCCTCAGGCACTTCCGGTTCTGTCGTTACACCACTTGTAAGGGGTGTTCTATAGTTCTGATCTTCACGTCTCTCAAGTGTCCGACGGACATCGTAACTTGGGTTCAAACTGAAGATGTTTGTTGGACTGATGTTGAATGCTATTGTGCCACTATCGGTTTTTTCGTCCCTGTTTCTGCCATAACCATAACTATAGTAGGATGTTGAAGTTGAGGTGGTATCGGTTGCCGTTTCTGGTTTAGCGAGTACATCTTCGTGGCGATACTGCACGTTAACACCGAGTTTTGATCCGAGTTCATATCGGAAACTGCCGGTGTAGAGGTGACTAATTTGCGTGCCTTGCCGCTCGTTCCAAAAGTCTTGATAGTTATATGCGAAGCCGAGATTTGGGTACGGATTTCGATTGAACCGGACAGAGAAATCTCGGGTACGGGTCTCACTTTTCCCGCTCTGGAAACTACTGTAACTACCACGCACGCTTTCAGTTTCAGTGTCTTGTTGTCGGATACCGTACCGGATCGGCAGCCACGGGAAAACGGTGACATCTGCATCAATGTTGTAGTCGTTGTTTGTGGTGCTATACCCGCGTGAAGAGAGCCGTTGTCTGCCAATTTGACCGGCACCGCTTTCAAAGTCTTTATCTTGACTTGCGTAACCGCCACGCAACTTCACGATATTGCCGAGTGACATTGACATATTACCGCGCCGCGCCCAGCCAGCACGTACAAGTGGATCACCCAAGTGAATCTCATTCACCCAGATGTCACCGCTGATTTCACGACCTGTATCGTTGCGGATACCGAGTAGGATACCACCAATATTTTTGATAGAGAGCCGTGTGTTGTTTCTACCTCTGATTGTGAAACCATCTGGGTGTCCATCTGGGGCATCGTCTACGCTTTCGGGGTTGGTGGTAGGCACGGGTTCTCCAATTTCTGTTTCTGCGCCAACAGGAACACTTGAAACACGCGCATCCAGATCAGGGTAAGCATTTCTACGCAGGTCACGTAGATCAATTTCAATTAACTTCCAACCTTCAAAGTCAACTGGTACTGTGTATTCATAATAATCTGTCAGGTTCTCGAAAACGTTAATATCTTCTTCCTCTGCTTGATTAACAAATGGATCCGAGCTATAAAATGAGCTGCGATAGCCGGTACGAACGGTCGGCGCGAGTTGCAAAACGAAGGTTGTATCGCTTTTGTCGCCATAGAGCCAAAAGCGCAATGTGTCGTGCTTACTGAAATCTTGACCATCGCTTTGGGTTATGCCTTTCAGTTGTTTGGAGGTAACACCGTAAGAACCAGGAAATAGGTAATATTCGAGGCTCAGCGTCTGTTCGCGTTGCTGTTGTGTTTGGAAACCCAGCGAGGTTGCTGTAAATGGGTGTAGTTTCTTGAAGAGTTCATTATCTTCAATATCGAGATACGCGCTCTGATACGCATCGTAACTGAAATTATCCTTTGTACCGACGATAAATTTTTCGATTGTATCTTCCACAATTGTACTCGTTGAAAGTGTTTCGCCTGTAAGTCCAGCCTCCGGAGTTGTCTGTTGGGTTGAGCGAGTTATGATACCTTGTTGCCATTTATTTCCAACAATTTCGATGGATGCCCACTGCAGCGTGCCTTTCGCACTCCCTGGAGCGTTTTTGCTCAACCAAAGTCGGAGGTGTTGCACAAAAACGAGGCTCGGCACACGAGAACCGATCGGCGTGAATTTAGAGAGTGGGATACTGAGAAACATCCAACCGTTAGCATTTTTACTTTTTACCCATTCATTCGGGATCTCGTTCAACGGGATTGAGATTTCAAAATAGGCGTTTATAGTGTCAAGCACGCCGTCACCGTTCAGATCTTCGCTGTCCAAAATCTGGTTACCGCTACCGACAGATGTTTCGTCAAGGGGACCATCGTGATTCCATCCTATGTCTTCCCCAGTATCGAGGGCACCGTTCCCGCGATAACGGTCTACATCTGATAGATTCTCTAAATCCAAATCCAAGGCATCGATACTGCCATCACCGTTTGTGTCTGTGAGTGTGTTTGGAAGGTCTTCGCTATCCAAGCGTTGGTCGTCATCTGTGTCTTCATTTACTACGCCAAGGTTCAAGTGTAGCGTCACATTATCATCGCCTTGAACGCGCATCCAGATTTCAACGAAGCTACGTTCGGAATAGTCAACCCCCGAAGCTGAGACACCATTTGAGAAGCCGCCCCATTCTGCCACTACATCTGTAAAATCATAGCCGAGTTCCATGATAAGACGTTCTTCGGTAGAGAGCGAGAGCGGCTGAATTGAAGATGCGGGTACATCTCGATTTCGCATATAGTTTCCAACTGCTTCCGACTCGTTTTTGTCTTTAAGAGCGACTTTAAAAATAACTCTGTTCTCGCTTGTCGGTAGAATATTATAAACATCACCAGGTCCGGGTGTATCCTCCGAGATATGGGGAACGCTACTCTGCTTCCAGTTGTATTTCAGCGTCGGCACCGTGGTCGATTCCTTCGCCCCTTCCATGCTATCAATAAGTGCGACACCGATGCTATTCGGGTTGTTGTGTGAATAAGCCGCTTCTCCACTGAAGTCGAGCGAAAGTGGGAGGTTTCTCACGTTAATAAACGGTAGTAGATTGAAAACCCCGGCCATATTGAATGCTCTTCCGAAACTTGTGTTTATGTTAAATGCTTGCAAACGGTTTGGAACGCCGTTTACATCTGGTATTTCTGCCGGTTTTTGCCCAGTATTCAGAATATAGCCTGTTGAAAGCATAAACCCTTTTTGGAAGACAGGGTTGAAATAATTCATGCCACCGCCGTAGCCGCCGTAATAACTTGCACCTCTCCGCGACCGACCGCCCAGACTGCCGAAACTCCCATAACCACCACCGAAACCGCCGCCGAAACCGCTACCGAAACCGCTACCGAAACCACCACCAAAGCCGCTCCTGCCTAAACCGCCAAGACCGCCTCTCCGGCTCGCCAATGACTCACCGAATGCATCCGTTGTTCCATCACCGAACCGACTTGAATCCATTGATTGGATACCACCGAGGCGATCGAATCTATCTTCAAGGCTCTGTTCTCGCTCCGATTTAGGTTTCGGTTTGTGTGTGTACTCTAACCAAATACCCGCTACCGCTTGTTGTGACGAACCCCCAAAAGGGGTCTTTTCAAATTCCACAACGATTTCATCAAATTCATCGAGTTGCCTGAAGAATCGGATGGTACCGACTTCATAGAGCATCATATAGTCCGTGTCACGCGTCAGAAGTTGACCGTTCAATCGAACCGTTTCGCTGTTGGGAATCACAAACAACCCTACATTGTATGTTTCTGATTGGTATGTATAATCCGCTATGAGCGTGTAGATTTGGGCATCTGTCCGTACACCTTCGAGGTAGATGGCAGTGTTGCTAAGCGCATCACGGTAGGCGTAATATGGGTGGCTCGGGTCTGTGATTTCAAAAGGGTTTGTCCGCGGGAAACGCAATATACCCCTGTCATAGTCTATGAATTGGGCATCAACGTTGCCGTCCCCATTCTGATCCAAACCGAAGATTTCAATATAAGGGACGAGACCCTCGTTCGTCTGGAAAGTTTCGCTCTGTCCTTGTCGGCGGATCGTCAGTTGGAAGTCGCGTGGGTTGATATTTCGGCTGCCGAGTTGGTAAACATGTGTTGCCTCGGTGCCGCGGTACCCTTTTTCCTTCAGCACTATGTAACCGATTTCTTCCCCTTCTTCGTCAATCGTGCCATCGCCGTTTTCATCAACAAAGACCTCTTTATTACCAACGGAGCCGCCACCGCTGCCGCTGTATTCATAAGCAACAACGATAGTATAGTTTGCGGAGATCGGGGAGAGAAATTCTATTTCGCCGGTGTCGTAGTCGATGTTGTAGTCTTGTCCAGCAAATTGCGGGTTAAAGTAACCTTGACTCGTCCGTTTGCCGCCCTGATTGTTGCCTACAACGCCATCATCAATGAAGATTTGTTCACTTCCTTGTTTGATGGGTAGAGAACCTTCCTGTAGTAAGTAGTACCGATTTTTGACGTAGTTGGTGTCCGGAATTTGGATCCCCGGCGGTCCGTAGCCGTATCCACCGCCAGCCCGCCGAGATTGCCCCCGGAAAGTACGTACCTCGCGTATCCCTTTGCTGCGAGAACCGAAAGCGGTCAGACGCGTATTTTTCCATTCAAAGACACCTTCAAGTCCAAACAGATTTCGGTTGATGTTCAAAAAACGGGTGTTCGGCAGATTGAGCGTGATGTCGCCGAACGAGATCGTTTTTATAATGTCTTCCGGTTTACCTTCATACCATATTTTAATTTTTTGTTCCTTTGTACCGCCAAGACCGTATCCACCACCATAGCCGCCACCGTATCCACCGCCATAGCCACCGCCACCAAAGCCACTCCCACCAGCACTATAATCCACGGCGATATGTGTGCGTTGCCCGACGCGACCGTGTAGCCCAAATTGTTGTATCTGACGCAGATTAAAGCCTGTTGCGCGCGGGATACCACGGCTGCCGTATCCGCTGTACCCGCCGAAACCACTGCCATACCCGCTCCCGTAACTACTTCCGTAGCTGCTGTATCCGCCACCGCCATAGCCAGAACCGTATCCGCCGCCCCCAAAGTTGCTGCCGTAGCCAAAGTCTTCGTAACCGTAAGACGAAGTGAGTCCCAAGTCAAGTCCTGATGAGTAGCTGCCGTAGCCACCGCCATAACCGTATCCACCGTATCGGTTCAGATCGCCTTCACCGAAATAGTGCGTCTTGTTTGCCTCTACAGTTACAGATTGTAAGCCAGTTATTCGGAGATTGGAATCCATCGGCAGGGCGATACCTTTTTCGTCGCGTTTCGGTTTCGGTTTCCAATCATAGAGTTTACTGAGGTCTGTCAATTCCGGGGGATTCCGCCATCTGCGGAGGCTGTCCAGGTAAGGTTGGATGCGTCTGCTTTCTTCGTCTTCCTTGGGTTGTGCCTTTTCATCTTGCCAGATGAAACGCTTTGGAACACGATCGGTATCGAAAAGATTACGGTTAAACAACCCAAACTCACTGCCGTTTCTTTCTTCCGCTTGTGTTTCAGGTTCGTCGGAATCAGGAACAGTAACGCTACTACTGGGTGTTGTGGTTTCTGCTTGCGTTTCGTCGTTTTCTTCAGCAATACGACTTATAGCAACATCAGACGTTACAGAAAGGACAATAATAAGGATAAGCCCAATTTTATGAAGCAGGTTTTGGTGAACTGCGAATTTAGATAATGGATTTTTCTGCACGTGTATTCTCGGTTGTTATTGCTAAAAATGTAATGTGAACTAAATATAAAAGAAAAATTTTAGAGGTCCGAAACGCCTATAAGTCTCATAGATTGGATCGAACCTCAGTGAAACCATATACTCATAGATATGAGACCCGCGTTTTGCCAGCACGGTACGTTTGCTGTGATGCGGAATCTTGATGAGTAGAAACGAGAAAGTGAGACTTTATGTTTACAAAGATTTTGTAATGCTACTGTTTTTTCTATTGTCAATGTAGCTCCCAACCTGAGAGGTTAGTTGCCGTTATCTTTGAGATACCCCCATGTTACTGCTAACTTCTCTGAAGCCTCCACTGCTTGGAATTGCTTTGCGAGCCCTTCCATCACCTCAGTGATCTCATCTTCGTCTAAAGCTATATTATAGACAGCAACTTCATCAATAACGCCTCTCAACGGGCCGTTCTTCCCATCAGGGCCCTGTGCGCCGATTATAAATGGCGCATTGTTCGTTGCCGGTTTGCCCGCGGCACCCCGCGGATTAAATTGTTCGCCATCAACGTAAGGGATCAGATTCTTCTCGTCATACCCACCTGCAACGAAATGCCACTTACCATCGGAAACCT
>JAPPDN010000192.1:0-5594 GCA_028824575.1 Candidatus Poribacteria bacterium
AGAAAAACTCGACTTTGAACTGGAATGGTGGATCTACATCGGCAAAACCGGAAAAAATATCTCCATAGAAGAAGCACCCGAGTACATCGCCGGTTATACCATTTACAACGACATCAGCGCACGCGACATCCAGTTCCGGCACATGACGCTGGCACTCGGGCCCGCCAAAGGAAAGGATTTTGACAACAGCAACATTATGGGGCCCTGTCTCGTCACGCCAGATGAAATTCCTGATCCCTACAACCTCCGAATGATTGCCAGAATCAACGGTGAAGTCTGGGCAGACGGCAATACATCCGATATGTATTACTCCTTCGCAGAAATGATTTCGTTTGTCTCACAATCAGAGACGCTGCATCCTGGTGAATTTTTAGGTTCCGGCACCGTTGGCAATGGGTGCGGATGGGAACTCGACCGCTGGATTCAACCGGGTGACATCGTTGAACTTGAAATCGAGAATATCGGTGTGCTCAGAAACCAAATCGGTAAACCAGAAGTGAATTCGGCAGAATGGACAGAGAAAGGTCTTTAAACTTTTAAACTATAGGGTTTCTGATCGGTTTTCTCCGTTGTCGAAAACCGGTTTCCGCTTAGATCGTTGTAAAAACGCGGATGTTTCCGAATTAATGATATAAGACAGTTATCAGAATAAGTCAGTTTCCACGAAAACTCAATTGACTTGTGAATTCAATTGTTTAAAAAATAAAAAAATGCGACTTAAAGACAAAGTAGCCATTACAACAGGTGCCGCATCCGGCATCGGCAAAGCCACAGCGATCCTGTTTGCCGAACACGGTGCAAAGGTCGTCGTTGCGGACATCGATGAAAAGGGTGCAAACCAGACTGTTGCCACCATCCGAGACGCAGGCAACGAAGCAACTTACGTCCAAACCGACGTGACAATTTCAGACAACACCAAGCGGATGGTTCGGGAAACCATCAGCAGATACGGAAAACTGGATATTCTCTTGAGCAGTGCCGGCATCGCAATGCGGCTTCCTGTCAGCGACTTACCAGAAGCAGACTGGCATCGCTGTTTAGATGTCAACCTCACCGGTGTTTACCTCTCTGCCAAAGCAGCAATCCCCGCTATGCGGGAAAACGGCGGCGGTTCTATTATTAACCTGTCCTCTATCTACGGGATCGTTGGCGCGGACGTGCGGGCAGCGTATGTCGCCTCCAAAGGCGGTGTGACGAATCTCACCCGCGGGATGGCACTCGACTATGCCGAAGACAATATTCGAGTCAACTGTATCTGTCCAGGCTTCGTCGAGACACCCTTGGTTGCCGGTGTCATCAAAACACCAGAGGAATATCAGATCCTTGCAGACAAGCACCCAATGCGCCGACTCGCGCAGCCCGAAGAAATCGCCTACGGCGCATTATACCTCGCTTCTGATGAATCTGCATTTGTTACAGGTATTGCTCTACCTATTGATGGCGGTTATACCGCGGGATAACTCACAAGTATTTTAGCAGCCTGTTATACACGAACCACGTCCGATAAACTGTTATTCTAACAGATTCCAATTTCAGATTAAAATTCCACCCTTTCTGAAATAATGCACCTTTGCCAACAACAAATCGCGTCATTAATAATTAAAATCTCCATCTCCAGCAGAAATATGTCATAGATAGCGGAAGGCAAAATGAATAAACTTTATGGGATTCTACTGATATGCGCGCTCTCAATCGGGTGTGCAGCACTGATAACAGAGCAGACGTATGTTCGCGTTGATGCCCCAGTGAAAGAAAAGTTTATCTTCTCTGGAGTCATATATTCGATCCCTGAGCCAGAAGAGATTCGGAAGATTATTATCCTGGGTGAAGGAAAGGTTCAAAATATAGATATTTACGCGCGGGATGGTGAATTCAATTGGAAGGAGATTAAAAAGATTAAAGACACTGTTACCTTCCCGCTTGAAATGACGATGGTTGCAAATACAGATGCCATTCGGATTATACAAAAATCCATGACAGGCAAAGGACAGATACACACCGTTGAATTCTACACACTTCAGTAAGAAAACCCGTAATTTTCCTCACATCACAATCTTGAAAGGAGACGCGCAAAAATGAGAAGGATCGTATCCGCCCTGCTTTTTGGGCTAACGTTAAGTATGTGGCATATAATACACGGCGCATGGGCAGACAAGATTGTTTTTGCGTGTTTTCCCGACGGACAGACGCATTCGGACATTTGTATGATAAACTCGGATGGTTCAGATTTGCGCAGGTTAACAGAGATACCCAAACGTAAGGATACGCCTGTCTGGTCACCGGATAAAAAAACGATTGCTTTCGGTAACGCCAATAAAATTTGGCTCATGGATACAGATGGAAACAATTTGAGGGTTCTAAAAGAGGGGTTCACCTTTGATCGCCGCTTAGCCTGGTCCCCGGATGGCAGAAAGATTGCTTATGGGGTAATTTTCGCTATTAACATTATAGATATCCACACGAAGGAAGAAACGCTGTTAAAGCTGCCTCAAAATATGGTAAGAATTAAGGATGTTGCTTGGTCCCCGGATGGTCACCAACTCGCTTTCGCTGCCGACGCGGATCTGCCGACGCGGGACATCTATGTTGTCAACACGGACTATGTCCACAACGAGGAAGGAATCGGGCTGCGTCAGCTCACACAACATCCTGGCGAAGACCGAAAACCAGCATGGACCCCGGATGGCAAACAGATCGCTTTCTATTCCACCCGCAATGAGAGTGGCGGTATTTTTTTCATGGATGCCGATGGACAAAACATCACCGAACTCACTCATGAGGGTGAAAACGCGTCATCTTGGTCCCCGGATGGCAAACAGATGGCTGTTCATGTGTATCCAGGTCCCCCCGTGATAGGTGCCGAGGGTATAGCCGCGGGTCCACTTCCAGGAAAACCTCATATCAGGGTAATGGATGCAGATGGTCGTAACTCGGAGTTTATCGCTGTAGGACATTCTCCATCGTGGCAATCGACATTTCCGGGTTTGGCAGTTCATCCAAATGAGAAGTTAGCTTCAATATGGGGACAGATTAAATCTGATGACGGTTTGAGATGAAACTTAACAGCGTTAATACTACCGCCAGCACACTCATTTCTAAATTAAGTAGGACTTACGCATTTCCTCTTAAAGTCCCCTGATAAGGGGGATTTAGGGGGTTTAAAACTACAAAATTTACCATCGCGCGCTAAGTTTGCGTAAGTCCTGTTGAGGATGAGGTAATGAAATTTACCATATATACCACGATTCTTGGACTGATTTTCAGTTTCGCGGACATGACATGGCAAGAAAAAAATAGGGCATGGGCAGAACAAATTGTGTTCCTATCAGTTAATAAGGATTCAGGTAAAGGGACCGAGGACATCTGGACGATCCATTCGGATGGAACAAACCCACAGCCGCTTACCAACAGTCCTGACTTACACAAGGACTGGCCAACTTGGTCTCCAAATGGCACTGAAATTGCCTTCGCCACCCATGAAGGGATCGGGACGCTTCATCTGATGGACGCAGATGGCAGCAATTTGACTGTTTTGAAAAAAGATTACACATCTTCCACACGTCCTACCTGGTCCCCTGATGGGAAAAGAATCGCGTACGGCGGCACCTTGTTCATCATGATTTTCGATATCCGCACAGGAAAAGTAGAGGCAGTTCGTGTGCCAGTACACCGTCTCTCTGGTAGTAGAATCCATGATGTTGCTTGGTCCCCCGATGGACATCAGCTCGCCTTCGCAGCAAAAATAATTGATCAGGCAGGCAACTCTCTGGCACGCGACGTTTATGTTATGAACGTGGATGGTACCGGTTTGCGGCAACTCACTCAGCATCGCGCTGAAGACGACGCACCGGCATGGTCTCCTGATGGGCAAAAAATTGCTTTTATTTCTCATCGAAATGTTATTGAGGGTGGTATTTTTTTAATCGACGCGGATGGATCAAACATCGTAGAACTCACAAACAGTGGTGAAGATTATCCGTCTTGGTCCCCGGATGGCACACAGCTTGCCTGTACACACTTTGGAGCGAACGTTTATATTGGACTCATAAACGTTAATGGCGGCAATTTGAGACTCATAACTGAAGGCTATTACCCATCTTGGCAACCGAATGGTTTGGTGGCGGTGAATCCTGTCGGACGGTTCGTTTCAACGTGGGGACGGGTCAAATCTGGCGGAGGCGCAAAATGAAAATCAGCGACAAATAGCGAGTCAGTGCGTAGCTCTTCCCCTGTCTCATTCTGACAAAATCAAATATAGTCTTGATTATTACTGCTCCTATGAACCGATACAAATTGCCAGTTTTTAGATAAAAATTCAGATTTTTTCGTTTTTTTTAAAAATTATGCACAATTTCTGCCCCAAAATTGTATCTTTAATAATTGAACACTAAAACGCGCGGAAATAAGTGTAAAGAGATTTGTAACGATGGAGCCCCTGATGGAAAACAATGATGTTCAACTGATTCGGAAAATCTTGTCAGGTGACAACGAAGCGTTCACCACCTTAGTCGGAAGGTACCAAAAGAGCGTTCAGGCACTTGCGTGGCGCAAGATTGGTGATTTTCATATCGCTGAAGAAATTACCCAAGATACCTTTCTTCAGGCATATAAGAAACTCGCGACGTTGAGAAACCCCAATCAGTTCGCGGGGTGGCTCTACGTCATTGCGACGAATCTTTGCAACAGGTGGCTCCAAAAGAAGAAACTTTCGACGCAATCACTGGAGGGCACATCCGTGGTAGAGATAGAAAACGCTTCTTACAAACGTTATGTATCCGAGCAACGGGAAACAGAAATTACCGAGCGTCACCATGAAATCGTCAAAAAACTTCTACAAAGACTCCCAGAAAGTGAACGCACGGTGGTAACACTCCACTATCTCGGCGAAATGACTATAAAGGAAATTAGCAAATTTTTAGGTGTGTCAGCGAACACGATTAATAGTCGGCTGCGCCGCGCGCGAGCGCGTCTACAGGAGAGAGAAGAACTCTTGATTCAGGAGATGCTCGGTAGCGTGCAATTACCTGTCAATCTAATGGAGAACATCGCCCAACAAGTTGCCAACATAAAACCGGCACCCCCAACACCCGTTGGGAAACCCTTGGTGCCATGGGCGGCTCTCGGCACAGTTGCTGTTTTTATTATATTGGGGCTCGGCGTGGGTAATCAATACATCGTCCGCTATCAGAAACCGTACAGTTTCGAGGCACAAGCTGAACCTACGATCGAAATCGTCGATGCACCTATTATCCTTGATATTGATACAAAATTAGATACCCGAAACCAGATCGAACAGACTATTATCCCCAATAGGAACAATAGGACAATCCCCCCTGTTGACATTGAAACCCCAACCGCCTCTAAATTTGAAGAACCGTTCTTTGGGTTCACAGCCGCACTCGCACAAGAAATACCGACACAAAACGTAGTAGAAGATGAACTTGATCTCAAGGCACTTTTAGCAGCTATCAAACATCATGATGCCCTACTAAAATCTGGTGAAGGGGAAGTCGTTTATACGCTTGGGGTCCCCCCGTTCGTTGATACTGACACTCGTATTATTACCGGCACCCTCGCCTTTAATAAGGAGAAAA
>JAPPDN010000192.1:5604-9421 GCA_028824575.1 Candidatus Poribacteria bacterium
CTCCTTATTAAAGGCGATGGTGCCGGTAATAAGGAGAAAACACGCTTCGATTCGGAAGAAACATCTTTCCATTCACAAGGAAAGACGACTATCCTGACACCCAATGGATCGTGGGAAATTGTTTCTGACAAACACAGAGAAACTGACTACTCCTTTAACACAGAAGAATCTCCTCAACGCATCAATCCTTATCACGATGTAGATCCGAGACGGTGGCTCACATTGAGAAGCAAAGATTTAGCAACCTATCTGAAAAGAAAAAATTTCCAAATCATAGGACGCGAGGTTTTCAACGATGTTCTCTGTTATGTTTTGGAAGAAAAAGACGTGGATAGACCTAAAAAAATTTGGATCGCACCCGATCGAGGGTTCCGATACCTAAAACATGAAAGCCAATACCTTACCCCAGTAGATGCCCTGGACAGCGATGTTCCGATGGAGGCACCCACCATCTTTCGCACGACAATTTCTTACCAACAACACGGAGAGATATGGTTCCCTAAAGCAGTTTTTGCTGAATACGCTTGGGTCGACTTTAAGCCAGAGGATCCCATAATTTCCGGACAGAAACTGGAGATAAAGAACTTCAAAATCAATCACGACATACCACCAGAAACGTTTACCGTTGATATTCCTGATGATGCAATGATTACGGTGAATCGTGAAAGACAGAAATTGTCCAAGGCAGAATTCCTCAAACGCTACGGACAGCAATAGGAAGCTGATTGTTTCGGCAACGCTATAAAGGACAATTACCAATCAAAAAACCCCTAATCCAGTCTATCCTGATTCTGACAACCAAGTGCTGACAATCGATAGCCGACTGCTGACCGCTGAAAACTACTTGACTTTGCTGGAGTTGTCGATTAAAATAACCGCAGCTCCTAATCCATACGCCAATTCTGCTATCAAAGCAGAATTTCTCTGTAATCTTGCATACACTAAGGAGCGTTCCATTATGTTTAAATCGAAACTATTTTGGGGTGGCGTGCTGCTCTGCGGCGTGGTAATACTCCTCGGTATCCTAATTCACAACGCAAACCAGCCACAAGAAACGATAAAGATATACAAAACTGTTACACCAGAACGGCGCGTTAAGTCTCAACCTTCAGCAAAACCGAAAGCTCAAGCAGACGAGGATGCAAATGAACCAGAGATCGTTTCTGACTCCGTGGATTCTGATGCCCCGACAGATTTTGGAAACTTTACCCCAGTAGATACACAATTTTCCGAGGTGGAAGTACAGACCGAAGAAAGCACTCTATCCGCTGATGTAGAAACTGAAACTGGCACTGCGCCTGAAGAGGAACGTTTTTTTGGGTTAACACTCGCTGAGATTGAAGCGAAAATCCCAGTACTTGAGGAGGAAATCCACACAAACCTAACCAAGGCGGTGGAACTCTATGCCGATCTGACAAGTACGGATGGTATGGGAAAAAAATCACCCGAAATCGCCGCTTGGCGCGACGAGACATGGGCAGAGATAAAGCGGCTTTTCCACGAAGCGTCTCGTCAGAAAATTCCGCGCTATGTCTCATATTTGAAGGTAACAGGTGGAGATAATCCGCTACTTCCGGGTGGATGGATCTCCGAACTAACAGAACCACTGCCCATGCGGGTTACCTATAACGGAACATTTCAATAAATGGATTTAAGAGAGATCAGGAGAAAAACAATGTTTCTTTTATTAATCTCAAAGACGATACGTCACATAACTGCCTGTCTCGTTTTCTTTACGTGTCTCACAACGGCATCCGCGCAACAAAAGGATTCACTGCCAGTCTTACCACAGAACGCCATAGATGCGGAGAACGATTTCAATATGATCTTACTCGGCATGCGGAATTATGACGGAGCCGCTCTGTCTGGCGAAGGAGAATGTCTATATGTCTTTAGACAACCTGGAACGCCTGATGCCTATCGCACTTGGAAGGCACGCCTCACGTTCGATCCATGGCATACACGTATGGACTTTAAAGAAGGTTTTTCCAACAATACGCAAACGCCGAGAGTAACTCTCATTTCATCACCAAGCGGCACCTTGGAGATAACATACGCTAAAGCAGAGGAACCAAGTTACCATTTTCGGGGTAACTCACAGGTTTCCGAAAACTTGTCACTAAAAAGCCAAACAGAGATCAAATTAGATGCCTCAAGAGACTGGGTGGATCCGAGGCGGTGGCTCCACAGCATTGATGGACGGGCCTTACCGACCTATCTGAAAGAACAAAATTTCCGTATCCTAAAATCCGAGTTTTTCAACGGTTTCCCGTGTTATGTCCTCGAAGCAAAACAACCGAATCAACAAGACAGCAGTTTTGAAAAAATTTGGGTTTCGCCTGAGTTGGGCCTGCGCTACCTGCAATATGAAAGCCGATTTTTAAGTGCAGTAGACTCCGCAGATGGGCAGATCAAGAAAGGCACACCCGCCGTCAGACGCATTAGACTCTCATACGGTCTATACGGCGAGGACGCATGGTTTGTCACAAATGGAATTGCAGAAACATTTTGGATCGATGCCGATGGCGAGAAACATCTTATCAACAGGGCTATCATAGAGACACAGAACTTCATAGTGAATCACGAGATACCACTTGAGGTGTTCACCGTTGACCTCCCCGACAACGCCACGATTCAGGTAGGTGCGGAAGACAAGAAATTGTCCCCAGAAGAATTTCGCCAATGGTACGATGAAATACACTTCAAAGGTATAAAACTCATCAAAGACTGATAATTAATCCAACAAGATTGACCTAAACTCTCTCACTGGCGAGGTTACCCAACCTCGCCATTTATATTTGCATAGCAGTTGATAGAAAAATGTGATATAATATAGAAAGGTGTAGACCTCCCCTGGTAGGCGCGCTTTGCAAGCGCGCCGATCGAATATGTATTATTAATCGTTCAATTCACTAACAGTTTAAAAATGCGGAAACTCTCTTTAGCTGCCTTTCTTATTCTACTACTCAACAGCGCGTACCTGTTCAGCTTCGGCGAACCGACGCTCTTTTATATCTTCAACGTCCTGCTCCACATCGGACTCGGTATCGCCCTGATACTCCCGTTCTGCATCTATGTCTATAAGCATTTAGGACACCGCTTGCAAGCCCACATTCAGAAACAAAGCACCTCAACGCTCGGACAATTGGGGGTTATCGGGATAACCGTTGGTATCATCACTGGTGTCTATCTGATGATCGTCGGTGCGACAACTCCCTATCGGTGGCTTCTCATCACACACATTGTCAGTGTGAGCGCGGGGTGCCTCCTTTTCTGCATCTACTTACTGAGAAGTGCTGAACTTCTTACACCACTGTTGCGGAAGATAACCGTCGGCGTGCTGGCTGTCGTGGTCGTTTTTCCTGTCGGTGCGAAACTGGCGCAACACTACCTTCCCAATGAAATGTATCTCGTCAAAAATCCTGCACTGCCTTCTACAAGCATGTACGAGGAAGGCGGTGGCACAACCGGGCACTTTTTCCCTGCATCTGTCGAAACAGAAACAGGGGCATTAATCCCGACCGATTTCTTTCTCACATCAGACACCTGTGCTGCAAAAGGGTGCCACCCAGATATCTATCAGCAGTGGAACGAATCCGCCCATCATTTTTCCTCTTTCAACAATCAGTGGTATCGTAAGTCGATTATCTATATGCAGGAAGTCAATGGCATCCAACCTTCTAAATGGTGTGGCGGTTGCCACGACCCAGCGATTCTGCTCAACGGCGTGATGGACAAACCTATCCGAGAGAATCTCCATACACCTGCCGCACAAGCCGGGCTCGCCTGCACAGCCTGCCACTCCATCGAACGCGTC
>JAPPDN010000171.1:0-6488 GCA_028824575.1 Candidatus Poribacteria bacterium
TCGCCCTGGGTCAGCGTACGCAGCTCAGATCCATCGGAGGCCCGTAAGGAGAGAGGTCACAAGGGTCGACATGTTGTCCTGTCCCCCGCTTGCGAGTGTGGTGCCATCGGGACTAAACGCTATGCTATGGATATACCATTCATTATCTACAGTGAGGGTGTGTATCTGTGTGCCTGTGTGAACGTCCCACAGACGGATAGTCTCATCCAAACCCCCACTTGCGATAGTATTTCCATCAGGGCTGAACGCTATGTTATGGACCCACTCCGTATGTCCAATGAGGAGACGTATTGCTCTGCCCGTCTCAACGTCCCACAGACGGATAGTTCTGTCCGAACTCCCACTTGCGATAGTTTTTCCATCAGGGCTGAACGTCACGCTCCTGACATCATCCGTATGTCCTGTGATGGTGTGTATCTCCGTCCCTGTCTGAACGTCCCACAGACGGACGGTTTGATCCTTATTCGGAAGGAAGGTTGCATCAGTACTCCCACTTGCGATAGTTTTTCCATCCGGACTGAACGCTATGCTAACGACAGCAGCTGTATGTCCTGTGAATGTGCGTATCTGTGTGCCTGTGTGAACGTCCCACAGATGGATCGCGTAGTTGTTCCGCCAACTCCCCCCACTTGCGATAGTATTTCCATCCGGGCTGAGTGCCACGCTTCTGATCGAACCCGTATGTATGGTGCGTATCTGTGTGCCTGTGTGAACGTCCCACAGATGGATCGCGTTCCACCCCATACTTACGATAGTTTTTCCATCTGGGCTGAACGCTATGCTATAGACATCCCACGTATTATGTTCAGTGAGGATGTGCATCTTTGTGCCGGTCTGAACATCCCTGCCGGTCTGAACGTCCCATAGACGGATGGTTTCATAACCTCCACTTGCGATAGTTTTTCCATCCGGACTAAACGCCACGCTATTGACATCAAATCTATGTCCAGTGAGGGTATGTATCTGCGTGCCGGTCTCAACGTCCCATAGACGGATCGTTTCGTCCGCACCCCCACTTGCGATAGTATTTCCATCCGGACTAAATGCTACGCTCTTGACCCAATGCGTATGTCCAGTGAGGAGGTGTATCTGTGTGCCGGTCTGAACGTCCCATAGGCGGATGGTGTCGTCCGAACTTCCACTTGCGATAGTTTTTCCATCCGGACTAAACGCCATGCTCTCGACCCAGTCCGTATGTCCAGTGAGGAGGTGTATTGCTCTGCCGGTCTGAACATCCCATAGACGGATGGTCTGATCGTCACTCGCACTCGCGAGGGTTTTTCCATCCGGGCTGAACACTATACTATTGACCCAACTCGTATGTCCGGTGAGGGGGCGTATCTCCGTCCCAGTCTGAACGTCCCATAGACGGATGATTGCATCATAACTCATACTTGCGATAGTATTTCCATCTGGACTGAACGTTATGCTATGGAGATCATCCGCACCTATTGTGGTGATGGTGCGTATCTCGGTGCCGGTCTGAACGTCCCACAGACGGATAGTTTGATCCTCCTCACTTGCACTTGCGAGCGTGTTGCCATCCGGGCTGAACGTTATGTTACTGACCTCATCCCTATTTTCAGTGATGGTGCGTATCTCGGTGCCGGTCTGAACGTCCCACAGATGGATATCCCCACTATAACTCACCTCCGCGATTATTGTTTTTCCATCGGGGCTAAACCCTACGCTATTGACATCCCTATACGAAGTATATTCGGGGCGTATCTCTGTGCCTGTGTGAACGTCCCACAGATGGATATCCCCATCCTCACTCCCACTGACGATAGTCTTGCCATCGGGACTGAATGCTACGCTATTGACATAATCCCGATATCGGGTGATGGTGTGTATCTCTGTGCTTGTGTGAACGTCCCACAGACGGATCGCCTCGTAACCTCCACTTGCGAGCGTGTTGCCATCCGGGCTATACGCGACGCATGTGACACCTCCAGTATGTCCCGTGAATAGGTCAAGTTCTTCACCCGTTTCCGCATCATAAATCCAAATACCGATAGAACTTGCAACCGCCAGGTGCTGTCCATCCGGTGAATAAGCGATTGATTGACGTATCTCGTTTGATGATTCTATGCGACCTTTACCTATCCGAGTTATCGCGCCTTCCGGCAAACCCCATTTTGACGTATCTACCGCAGCAGCGTGTGGTAGTAACGTGAAAAGTGTAAATAATATCAGTGTAAAAACCAAAGTCGTTTTCATAATAGAACGCTCCTTTTTAGAGTAGACAGAGTATATACTATTTCCGTATCAAGAGTTTCCGCGTGGCGGTGAAATCGCCAGCGGTGAGCGTATAGAAATACACGCCGCTGGCGACGGGCTCACCGACAGCATTCTTACCATCCCAATACGCCGCGCGGCTTTTGCTCTGATACATCCCCGCGCGTTGATGCCCTAAATCCAAATCCCGCACGACGCGCCCTTGGATGTCGTAGATTGTCAGTGACACTTCCGCAGGGGTTGCTAACTGATACGGTATCCACGTCTCCGGGTTGAACGGGTTTGGATAATTTGGCAAGAGTGCTGTCTCTTTCGGTATCATTGCAGATAGCAGCTGCTCCAAGAAGAGAATGCCCAGTTGTGTCCTCGCATCTGTCAAATTTAACTGCCGTGCTTGAGTGATCCAGTGCTGCACTTTTTCCTGTGTGAGGTGCGCTGCGCCTGGTTGCCGCAGAGCGGCAGGTGCCGCTGCGACTTCTCCGATTGCTGCAGCGACGGCGACGAGGTCTTGGATGTTGACTTCACCATCGCCATTGACATCTGCGTCGTTTTCGCCGGTTTGTCCGATTGCTGCAGCGACTGCGATGAGGTCTTGAATGTCAACGGTTCCATCGCCGTTGACATCTGCAGCGAGTTTCTCTGGTTCGGAGGCTGCGGGTGTGACATCCCACAATAGTACTGTGCCAAAATATGTGGTGGCGAGCGTATCACCCTCGGGACTAAACGCAGTGACTGCACCGCCATCGGTTTCCGAGAGTGTGCGGAGAAGATTGCCCGTTGTAGCATCCCATAAAGAGATGATACCGTCCCATCCGTCACTTGCGAGCGTCTGCCCATCCAGACTAAACACAACGCCCCTGGTCGGCTGATCGGTGAGTGTGCGGATGAGGTTCCCGGTCTCAACCTCCCATAAACGGATACCAGCATCGCCCGCACTTATGAGCGTCTGACCCTCCGGGCTAAACGCAACACAACTGATCCATGTCTCCTCCTCGGTGAATGTGCGGATGAGGTTCCCGGTCTCAACCTCCCATAAACGGATACTGCCGTTGTCCGTGCTAAACACCTTGCCCGCACTTGCGAGCGTCTCACCATCGGGAGAAAACGCAAGGCTATTGGTCTGGTTCTGGAACGCTTCCACAGTGATGACGCGGATGAGGTTCCCGGTCTCAACCTCCCATAAATGGATCGTCATGTCCCATTCCTCACGCGTTTCTCCAGTCCCGGCGAGCATCTGACCATCTGGAGAAAACACAATCTCGCCACCGTGGAACAAATGTGGACTGAGGCTGCGGATGAGGCGACCTGTCTCAGCCTCCAACAAACGTATCGTACCGCCGCCGGCCCCGGCAATCATCGCCCGATCGGGAGAAAACACACCACCCGTTTGGCATCCTATCGCGTGATCGGCGATGGTGCGGAGGAAGTTGTCCGACCCAGGGGTCCACAAATGGATACCATCTCCGCCCACGCTGGTGAGCGTCTGTCCATCCGCGCTAAACACAACGCCACCAATGTCTATCCTCACCTTGAGTGTGCGGAGGAGGCGACCTGTTTCAAAGTCCCATGCATGGATAGCACCGTCCGCATTCCCGCCAGTGAGGGTTTGACCATCCGCACTCAAAATCAGGCTGATGATCCGATTGTTATACCCAGGATCGGTATGCTCGGTAAATTTGCGGCGGAGGGTGCCCGTGCGAACATCCCAAAAATGGATGGGGTTGGGATAACCGCCGCTAATGAGTGTTTGTCCATCTGGACTAAATACAACCCTATCCGGATATCGTTGTTCGTCCAGGGTGTGGCGGAGGGTCCCCGTGCGAACATCCCATAAACGGAGGGTGGGGTCCGAAGTACCGCCTGCGCTGGCGAGCGTCTCCTCCTCAGGAGAAAACACAACATCTATGATCCATCCGGTATGTCCGGTGAGTTTGCGGATGAGGTTCCCGGTCTCAACATCCCATAAACAGATGGTCCCGTCGTGGTGCCCGGTGGCGAGCATCCCACCCTCCGGACTATAGGCAGTACACGTGGCGCCAGACTCCGCCTTTAGATATATTGTCCGGATGAGGGTGCCCGTGCGAACATCCCACAAAGAGATGAGGGAGTACGCCTTGCTGACGATTATCTCACCATCGGGACTATAGGCAACAACTTCTCCAGGCCCCATTGTCCGGATGAGGGTGCCCGTGCGAACATCCCACAAAGAGATGGGATCGCCCGAGCTGGCAAGCATCCGACTGTCCGGAGAAAACACAGCACTATAGCTACTCGGGAACAAGTTCAGTTCTTTCCCGGTCTGTGCATCGTAGAGCCAGAGACCGCTGGCAGTCGCCACCGCGAGGCGCGTACCGTCGGGTGAATGTGCTATCTCGTATATCGAACCTTTACCGAGGCGCGCTTTCGCGCCTTCCGGTAAATGCCATTGCGTCCATGGCGTTGTGTCTATCGCATCCGCGTGCGGTAGGAAGATGAAAAGTGAAAGGGTGAATAATACATGTGTAAAAGTCATTATCGCTTTCATGATCAATGCTCCTTATGTTTTGGCCGTAAAAAAAGTGTATTTACAGTCCAACACCTCTTAATCAGGGCGTTTACAACGTGCACCATAAGTGTCAATTTTAGAAGAGAGTTATGCCATAAATACCCCAGGCCGGTAGATGCGGTTTCCCAACCGCATCGGATCCTCCACGACAACCTTCAGCTACAGCGTTCGCTAAACAGGGCTTCCGATAAACAAAAACTCAGGAATCGGTTTGTATAAGTCCGGTTCGGTTAGGAAACCGAACCTACCGGGGCTGAAAGTGTCTCTTTATTTTTAGGTTTCACTATAATTCTCCTATTTCAGAAAAGCCGTTTCTGGTGGTAAAGTCTCATGAGAGGGTGCATGGCATGGTATGACCCTATACCGTGCTGTCAATGGTCATTTGATACTATTTCCGTATCAGGGGTTTCCGTGTAGCAGTAAAATCGCCTGCAGTCAACGTATAGAAATAGACGCCACTCGCGACGGGTTCACCGACAGCGTTCTTACCGTCCCAATACGCGGCACGGGAACGGTTCTCATAGATACCTACTGCTTGATGTCCTAAATCTAAATCCCGCACGACGCGCCCTTCGATGTCGTAGATCGTCAGTTTCACATCCGCGGGTTTTGCCAACTGATACGGTATCCATGTCTCCGGGTTGAATGGGTTCGGATAGTTCACCAGAAGTGCTGTCTCCGTCGGTATCAACACCTGCTGTCCTTCTGCTCTATTTGGTGCTGGGCCAGCTTGAGCAGCTTTTCTTAAGGTTGTCCATCCGAGGGCCGCAGCTGATGTTATATCGCCTGAACTATCAATGACTTGGAACGTGATCTCAATCTCACTGTTATTTCCCCATAGTTTTGATACGTCAAAGTTAACATTCCTCTTCTTAGGACTTCCAGAAATCGTGGCATAGTGTGTCCTCTTTAGACTCTGCAAATTTCCTTGTTCATAAGCGTTTTGACAATACGACAAAGAAGACAACTCGAAGTTGGGGGCGATTTCACGTACAAGCAACTGGATTTGATGGATGCCATCTGGATCGTCAATCGAAACTTTAACCCGATTATTCGAAGAAACTGTAACCTGATTATTTATGCTCCCGACTACCGTAATTGTTGTCTTGTTTGCCGAAGAGGGCACTACCTTAGCAAAAGCGGGATGGACTTCTAACCAATTTTTGTCACTGTCCGACAATATGGTATCCGTAAAAATCTTTCCGATTAGATAGTCAAGATCAAATGGTGCTGAAAGATCAAAGTCATCCTCTATATGTCCGCAATGACTCATGAGATATTGGTCATTGTGATACTGGTGTTTTAATCCGAAAGTGTGCCCAAGTTCATGCGCAATGATAGGCCAGGGCAGGTCTAAACCAGAGACAAAAGCCTCGCCTCCCAGTCCATTCTGCAGGGCTCCACCACGAATTCTATCACCTAATTCGACATGATCTATTACGACCAAATAGATATCCTGATCTGGCGTATATGATCCCTGCCCATGCTGTTTTTCATATCCGTCCTTTGCGTACTTAAAAAGCCGTTTACCGGCGAATTGAGAATCGTTTTCAAAGAAACTCTCCCAATTTGGTTTGGTATCAAATGTCTCTACTACAGTTATACTCTTATTGTACGTAAAGGGTTTACTTTTAAGATGGTAGGCATAGAAATGTGCTACAGCTTCCATCTTTTTTAACATTGCCGTCAGGGTGGTTGTGTGCAC
>JAPPDN010000171.1:6498-9420 GCA_028824575.1 Candidatus Poribacteria bacterium
CACAGCTGCTCCCTTTGGATAGGCGTAGATAAGTTTCACCTTTGGAGGCCCCGGTATACGTGCTACCGTTGGAGGACAATTAATACTCACGGCGTTCCCGCCTGCTTGTGTGGCAACTACGACACTACCATCACCTGCCTGTATGGCAACGGGTTCTATCTCAGCAGCCAGGTTATCATCACCAACCTCTAAGAAAGGTAAGACATTCCATTCACCTGCAGCGTGACTACTTTTGAACAACAGATCATTATCACCAGGCACAAGTGTAATGCCCGACCCCGCACTTCCAATTTCATTATCTGTCGCGACTGCTCCCGACAAAACCACACTACCATTTAGCCAGCATTTAGCACTGGTATTACCGTGTACGACTACATATAAACCAACACTTATATCCTCAGTGTGATGATTTTTGATGTTTATCCGCGCATAAACCGTATGGTGATCTATATCCTCGTCCTCTTCCGCAAAACCGAGATCACTTAAGATTTCGTTGGTGTTCCCGAATTCCCATGCATCGGCACTAAAATCCATGTTATAGAGGCTATCCGTGATGTCCGAGGTGGGACCTACTAATTCCCCAGGGGACGCGGCAAGTGGCCCAATTGCCCACTGATTTCCGTTTATTTCCGGCAGCGTAGCTTCTCCAAAGAACGCTGATTCTCTGAGTGTTCTACCTGTTGAAGAGTATAGTAAATCGAAATTTATATTGTTGCTATGATCCCCTGTTCTATTGGGTACCATCATGATACTCCACGGTGGAGGAGCTAATCTATTGTCAAAAAGCGGTATAATAGTCTGAGCATTCGCAACTTGGACTATTAGCAAAAGGGTTATGAGACAGAAAATCGTTGTTGTTAGAAATCTGTTGCGTTTCATTGTAAAGACCTCCTTTTTGGTTAGAAAGTGCGTTATGAGACAGAAAATTGTTGTTGTTAGAAATCTGTTGCGTTTCATTGTTCAGTTCTCCTTTTTGGAATCGGTTAAATCGCAAACTGGGTCGACTTTCGTATCAATCTTGCCACGTAAAACCTTTTAGAACATAGACAGTGACGGCATAAAAAAGGATAAATAACGCTAACACAATTAACGCTTCCTTCCACCCACGCTCGGGGACTTTCATAAACAGGAGCATAGTACCCAGTGGAATCCATAAAACACCCATGAGTCTGGAAAATCCTTTTCTCCAATTTATGAACATTGATCTTACTCCTGAGATTTGCATAAAGCCGTACGGGATTGGAGCGGTTGTCCTAAATCAAAATCCGTTTTTAGCATACTGCATGCGATGACATCCTCAAAGTTTCCATCTTTTCTAATATGTTGCCGGAAACACCCCTCAGTGTGCATCCCGATTTTCTCAAGGACGCGCCCCGAAGCAGGGTTCCGTGTGTAGTAGTAAGCATAGATGCGATTCAATTTCAGCACTTCAAAACCGTAGGCAACCACAGCGCGTGCCGCCTCGGTGGCATACCCTCGGTTCCAATAAGATTTTCCGAGCCAATAACCGAGCTCGCCCTTCTCATGCTTCCGGTCAAGTTGTTCAAGTCCTATGGTGCCGATGAAGTGCTTGTCGGCTATTAACGCAATTGCGAAGTGCACGCCTTTTCCTTTTTCAAACGCGTCGTGACAGAAACGAAACCATTCTTCAGCCATGCCGTCTTCATAAGGGTAAGGCACAGAAGTTAAGGTTGATGAAACGTCACGGTCACCAGCGGAGCATTGCACATCTGGTGCGTCCTGAAGTGTAAATGACCGTAGGATCAGTCTTTCTGTGTGAAGCGTCGGAGCGGTTTTCATTTTTAGGGGTTCCTCATGTATTATTCTGACAT
The DNA here is from genome assembly GCA_028824575.1 of Candidatus Poribacteria bacterium. Lineage (GTDB taxonomy): Bacteria > Poribacteria > WGA-4E > WGA-4E > WGA-3G > WGA-3G. The sequence goes on from JAPPDN010000171.1 coordinate 8,331, forward strand.
GAAAGATTATATCTATTGGGACTTACGCAAATTGAGCAAATATCGGACATTGAGACGCAAAAAGTAGGAATTTCTGTCCTTGAAACCCCCTAAATCCCCCTTATCAGGGGGACTTTAAAAGAGAATGCGTAAGTCCTATCTATATCACATTGAAGCTGCGTTAATCCTTTTTATGAAACTTCCTCTGATGGCACGGACTCAGGTGCTGTGGTAGCAGCTACAGCCGTTGCTAACGTCGTCTCAATCTTTCTGGCATTCGTTGCGACATCCCCGATCAAACCTGCGTACTCTGCGATGATATAAAGGAATTTCAATGCAAAGTACCCTAACAAAAGAAAGAAAGTAGAAAGTAGACAGCAAATAAGTGCGAGCGACCATTCAAATCCGACAATGAAAATGGCAAGGACAAATAAAACGGATGCCGCCCCACTTAATAGAAGAAAGCAAATTTCACCAGCGAGTCGGATATAGATACTTGCAATCGGGCCAAATATAAGATGGGATTCTTCTCCGAGGCTGCTGATTTTATCGGCTCGATGTCGAAGCAGCATGAAAAGGATTATGCCGACACTCAGGATCATTGCAGCACATAGCGTGAGTCCAATCATGAAAAACGTATTGGCTTCACTGATTCCATATCCCGAAATAAGTTTCGGCACCGCTATAAGTACCCCTACTCCAAGTGATAGACTTAACGACAAGGTTAACACTGCACAAATTCGTAGCCATAAGGAAGACATTTTTCGGAAGCTCTCGCCAGATTCTAAAGAAACAATCCATTCCACAATTGGACGTAAAAACATAAAAGCACCTCTCTAAATCAAATAAGTATTCCGTTTCTCATTTCGTTCCTATACGGCACAGCCGTCAGCAATCAGCAAGCGTCGCGAACACAGCGTGTTTCTACAGGAGAATTAGGGGTTGAACCCTTCCTACAAGAGATGCACTAAGCGACTGCGAAATGTAGCTGCACAACCATCAGTAAATCGAAAAAATTGGAGTGTTTGGACGTTGTATTTTCAGATGCATACCCAACAATTGCCAGTTGGGTGGAGACGGGAGGTAGAAGGATCTACCCCGGCAATCCGTC
>JAPPDN010000704.1:0-4739 GCA_028824575.1 Candidatus Poribacteria bacterium
GGCAAACGTAATAATTGCGATGATTGGTGTTAATTTTTTCATTGCTTTTCTCCTTGTGATTCAGTAATTATACATTGTCCGTTCGGATCTGCGTAGGGGCAAGAACAGCAATGATCTGTATTTTTATTATAAATGCCCCGCTGCAGTGCCGAAATTTTTTTCTGCCACTCTTTGGTAGTTTCCTGCAATTCTGATACGTTGAAATGCCGCTGTATACATTGGTCCTGTTCAGCAAAGAAGATATTTGTCGTTAGTGTCGGTTGTTCTGGGTAGCGTCGATGCAAAAGCAGGCTATAAAGTTCCATTTCTGGATGATCTGCGTCTGATGCCTGACCATTGCCGGTTTCATAATTGATTCCCTGCCAGCACCCAGTTTCATCTTTAAAGAGCCTATCAAATCTGCCGTCAATAATATGTCCTTCAATATCCGCGTGGACCTGCTGATTGGTGCGGATTTCGGATGCCGAGAGCGCGGTTTCTCCGAGTTGCGAGTTAATGAAATTATTAGCAGATGTGTGAAGTGCCGTTGTTAATTTGCTCGTTTCTTCAAGGTAATTCTCAGCAGTTTGGTTAATAATCGTGTCGAGATTTTGCACATCTGATGGTCGTCTTATTCGCGCGAGCAAACGGCGTATCGCATCGGCAAACTCGGTTTTATCCAAACCTGCTGCGTCTTGCGCATCCGTCGGGATTTGTAATACATTTTCCAGTTGATACCGCAGTGGGCAACGCGCATAGTTAGCAAGTTCAGCGACAGTGAAAGACGAAGAGGTCCCGTTTGGTTCTGGCATTGATGGCAGATCCTCTGGGAATTCGACGGGTGTTGTTTCATCGGGAACCTCAGCCGCCGGAGCAATGTCTGCAGGTACCCGGGAAATTGGAATTTGGAGTTGGAAGCGTTGACGATTTGTCCTGTCATCTACGAATACATCCTGTTCAATATCCAGATTCAATAGGTCGTTTTCTTTACTGATTTCGAGGTATGTGTGAAGCCATTCGAGCATTTGCTGCGGTTGGTCTTTGTCTGAGAGGGTCCCCGACAAAATCAGTCTATCCTGAGCGCGTGTTGCAGCGACATAAAACAATCGTTTCTTTTCAGCGGTATCTTTCTCGCTTGACCGATTTTTCATGTGGGTAATGATTTCCGGCCCAGTTTTCTTGTACCCCTCATCCGGATTAAGCGGACTAAAGCCGATACCGAATACCTCATCAATAAAAGGTTCTCTGTCTGTTTGTCCACCTCGGTCGAGCCCCGGGATTATAACGATCGGGAATTGAAGTCCCTTGGCGGCGTGGATCGTCATAATTCGGACCGCACCGGTGCTTGCCTCAATAGGTGCCTGCCCCTCCAGAGGTTCCTCTGTAATTAAGATATTCAGAAATTCGATGAAGTCTGGAAGAGCTTGTTTGTTCTCATCTCCGTCAAAGTTTCTGGCAAGCTCTAAGAGTTTTTGATAGTTCGCCCAACGTTGTTCCGCTTGTTGCCCAATTTTCAATGTTCCGATCAATCCTGTTTCTTTAACGATTGTTCCGATCAGTCGGTTTACAGGCATGCGATGTGCCAACTCACAATGCTTTCTTAAAATATCTATTGCCGTGCTGAGGTGGTTGGTAGGTCTTTGATACTGCTGCGCTTTGTTCCAGAGACTTTCTTCGGCTTGTAATGAAATTTCGTACAGTTCGGTGTCAGAGATACCGAAAGCGGGACTGCGAAGTACAGCGGCGAGAGAAATCTGATTTTTTACCGGTTCGTTAAGGAAATTGAGATAGTTCCAGATATCATAGATTTCCTGACGTTGATAGAAACCGACACCGCCTGTGGTGAGATAAGGGATGTTTGCTTCAAGTAGGGCGTGCTCGAGGTCAGGAAGATGTGTTCTGCTACGAATGAGAATTGCAATATCGCCATACGCAATTGGACGTTCCAATTCCGCGCCATTATCGCCGCGCACCCACACGATTTCTCTGTTTGTTTTCATATTTTGGATGTGCTGTGCGATGAGTGCATATTCGTTGACTGCTTCCTCACCCTGTTTTCCGACGAGAATTTCGATGCCGCCATTTGAGTTGACAGGTCGGGCTTGGGTAAGGGCTTCATACGTCACCTCAAATTCAGTTTGGGTCCCGTCTTTCATCAAGGTATAGAAGAAATAATTGACGAATCCGACGGCATCACGCAGGGAACGAAAATTCTCTGTGAGGGAGATATCCTCGCCACCTATGTCAATGATTTTTTGCTTTATTTTCTCAAAGACACGGACATCAGCACCGCGGAACCCATAGATACTCTGTTTCGGGTCCCCCACGATAAAGAGGTTTGCGTCTTTGAGTTCGTTTGTCAGGAGCATTACCAATTCGTGCTGCAATTCATTTGTATCTTGGTATTCGTCTACCATGTAGTATTTGTGTCGTTTGATCAATGCCTTCTGGATATCTTTGTTGTTGCAGAGCAAGTCACGGGTTTTTAGCTGCAGGTCGTTAAAATCAAGGGCACCTTGGGAGAGTTTTGCTGTTTCGTAGTCATTGAGGATTCGGGTGTATAGTGTGAGTAGGTCACGAGTTGTACGAAGCAGAAAATTATCGTCCGTTCCGAGAGAAGGAGTATCTTTAATCTTCTTCGCAGCCGATACCAAAAAATTGACCTCGGTCTCAATACTTATTATCTCAACTTTGAGTCCTATAAAATCTCTTTTCGCAATGCTATTTTTTTCGGTGACAATCAAATACGCAATTTCCTTAAGCAAATTCAGCATTTCAAGCGAGTTTGGGCTTTGCGCAGATAGTGGTTCTAATTGCTGGGTCAAACTACTAACTATCTTTTTACGTTTGCCTGTCGCTACCTGTAGAACAACATTTAAGCATCGGATGAATTCGGGAACGTCAATTGATGGCATCAATTGTTCGAGAATCTGCTGTTGTAAGTTTTCGCGTATTTCTGTCTCGCTTCGGTTATCATAGATTTCCCGCATGAGTTGTGCTACTACATCACGTTGATTTATCATCGTGGAAAAGAAATCCACCAGTTTTTGCTGTCCTCCGTAGCGTTGTAGGAGACGAGTGAGTTCTTCGCGATGTGGATCACCAAGATTTGTAGCAATGTCTTTGAGCGTTTTCTTCAGAGTTCTCTGCAGTAAGAGTTTCTGATCAATACCGGATGTAATACTGAAGTTAGCCGGTACGTCGGCTTGGAAAGGAAATTCTTTTAGGATGCTTGAGCAGAAGGCGTGGATAGTTGAGATATGTGCCGAGTTCATCTCGTCACGAAAATGTTGAAGGGAATTGCTCTCTTCTGAGTCTTCGTTTCCTGGTTGAGCGGACAACCGTTCGATGACGCGATCCTTCATCTCCGCTGCGGCTTTATCTGTGAAGGTGATAGCAACAATTTCCCGCGGCGTGGCGTTACCCTCTCGTAGAATTTTGAGGTAACGTTCAACCAACACGGTAGTTTTTCCAGATCCAGCACCCGCGGTTACGCAGACGTGTTTATTTATGTTGAGGGCCTCTTGTTGACTTGGTGTTAATCTCATTTTCTTTCATCTCTTGCAGTGATTTTGTTTACGGCACGTCGGCGCGTGCCTATTACTTTTAATTGGGTAGTGGGATAATTGTTTCTGCGGATATTTTGATTTGCACAGTGTCTCCGGGTTTTTTTGTCTCGATACCGGGGTTATAATGCACGGCTTTGAGCGGGACATCTGCGGCTACCAGTTGGTATTCTTCTATCCTGCCTAAGTAGTTGACTGCGGTAATCTTCGCTGTTATCGTGTTTTCGGTGTGGTTATTCTCGTTGTTGCCAACGATGAGTGCTTCCGGACGAATTGAGCACTGCACCGGTGTTCCCTCGCTTAAGTCGTGATAAACAGTTTTGGAGTGAAGTGTTCCGACAGGTGTTTCGATTGTAGCACTCCCGTTCGATGTCTGCTGGACTTTACCAGAGATAAAGTTGGTTTCCCCGACGAAACTTGCCACAAAAGCGTTCTTTGGGAACTGATACACCTCGCGCGGTGTGCCGACCTGAATGACAACGCCGTCCTGCATGATTGCCATCCGGTCCGCCATAGAGAGCGCATCGACTTGATCGTGCGTGACATAGAACATTGTGATATTCGTTCGGTCGTGGATCTGTTTGATTTCGTCGCGCATCTGTTGTCGGAGTGCGGCATCAAGGTTGCTAATCGGTTCATCAAGAAGGAGAACGCTCGGTTCAATGACAAGGGCGCGGGCGAGTGCAATGCGCTGCTGTTGTCCGCCTGAAAGTGTGTTGACTGCGCGGTCGTGATAGTCTACCATCTGCACCATTTCTAAGGCGCGCGTGATCTTTTCGTCCCGTTCCGATTTGCCGAGTTTGCGGAGTGTGAGTCCATATTCGATATTTTCGGCGACGGACATGTGGGGCCAGAGGGCATAGTTTTGGAATACCATCCCTGTATTACGTTGATGTGGTGGTACGTTGTTCACAACGGTGTCGTCAAACCGTAATTCGCCGGTGTCGGGTTTGTAGAATCCAGCGACAATACGGAGAAAGGTTGATTTACCGCATCCGGACGGGCCGAGAAGGAAGAAGAATTCGCCCTTCTCAATATTCAGGCTCACGTCATTGACTGCAATCGTTGTGTCAAATGCTTTTGTGACATGCGTTAACTGAACTGAAACTGCCATATTTTTAATTTTCCTTGCGGATAAGTAACATGTCTCGAGATCAAATCCCGTCACGTACATAAAGGTTTACGAGGACATAC